>DASQSR010000177.1:0-5547 GCA_035642295.1 Allostellaceae bacterium
AAGAAGGAGCTGGATCCCAATGTCCGCAAGCGCCTCGCCAAGGCCGCGGCCGAAGCCTGAGAGCCCGACCCTCCCGGTCACCCTCGCCGACATCGAAGCCGCGCGCCGGGCGATCGCCGGGTCGGTGCTGCGCACGCCTTCCGTCCTGGCGCCGGCGCTCGCCGAGATCGCCGGCGCCGAGATCGTGCTGAAGCTCGAGACGCTGCATCCCACCGGCTCCTTCAAGGAGCGCAGCGCGCTCAACAAGCTCTTGAGCCTCGATGAGGGCCAGCGCCGGGCCGGGGTCATTGCCATGTCGGCCGGCAACCACGCCCAGGGCGTCGCCTATCACGCACGCCGGCTCGGCATTCCCGCCACCATCGTCATGCCCGCCGACACGCCCTTCACCAAGATCGAGCGCACGGAGGCCTGCGGCGCGCGGGTGGTGCTGCGCGGCGCCGGCCTTGCCGAGGCGCGCCTTGCCGCCGACACGATCGCGCGCGCCGAAGGGCTGACGCTGATCCATCCCTATGACGACGCCAAGGTGATCGCCGGGCAAGGCACCGTCGCGCTCGAGCTCATCGCCGACCAGCCCGGGCTCGACGCGGTCATCGTGCCGATCGGCGGCGGCGGGCTCATCTCCGGCATCGCCATCGCCGCCAAGGCGCTGCAGCCCGGCATCGCCGTCATCGGCGCGCAATGCGCGCTCTATTGCGCGATGCTGAGCGCGCTCGGCCGCGCGCCGCCGCCCGCGGGCGGCACGACGCTCGCCGAAGGCATCGCCGTCAAGGAGCCGGGCGACCTGACGCGCCCCATCGTCGCGGCGCTGGTCGACGACATCCTGCTCGCCGACGAGGTCGGCCTCGAGCGCGCCGTCGCCACCCTCCTCGATACTGAGAAGCTGGTGGTCGAAGGCGCCGGCGCGGCGCCGCTCGCGGCGCTGATGGCGGCGCCCGAGCGCTTCCGCGGCAGGCGCGTCGGCCTCGTGCTCTCCGGCGGCAATATCGACGCGCGGCTCCTCGCCTCGATCTTGCAGCGTCAGCTCGTGCGCGCCGGCCGCCTGGTGCGGCTGCGCATCGAGATTTCCGACATGCCCGGCGCGCTCGCCAAGATCGCGGCGATCATCGGCGAGAAGGGCGGCAACATCGTCGAGATCTATCACCAGCGCCTCTTCCAGGACGTGCCGGTGAAGCTCGCCGAGGTCGACGCCGTGATCGAGACGCGCAATCCCCGCCATGTCGGCGAGCTCGTCGCCGCGCTCACCGTTGCCGGCTTTCCGACGCGCCGACTCTCGAACACCGCGCTCGAAGAATGAGCGCGGCTATGGTTAATCGCGCTTAACTCCTTCGTTACATTTTTCGCGGGTTCGCCGCCAAAATTTGCCACATTGGCTGCGGATGATCGCATCTCATACTGGGCCTCGGAAAAGGAGGCCGAGCGGAGAGCGACATGTACCGCATTCTTTTCGTCGACGATGACGCCGCGATGCGCGAGCTGGTGCGCCGCGTGCTCGAGCGCCAGGGCTATTTCGTCCATGCGGTGCCGACCGCCGAGGTTGCGCTCGTGCTGCTCGAGGAGAAGATTTCCTTCGACCTCCTCATCACCGACGTCGTCATGCCCGGCGGCATGAACGGCTTCGATCTCGCCGACCGCGCGCTGGCGATGCAGCCGCGGCTCAACGTCATCTACCTCACCGGCTTCGTCAACCTGCCGCGACGCCGCCTGGCCGAGCTGCGCGGCCGCCTCGTCGCCAAGCCCGTGCTGCCGAGCCAGCTCGTGCACGAGGTGCGCGGCGCGCTCGCCGCCGCCGCCTAGCCTGCCGCTTCGCTGTCGACCAGCTCGATCGCCGTCACCTCGTCCGGCTCTCCGGTATAGACGACGAACGCCGTCGTCTCCTCGGCGATGAACGCGCTGTGCGGTTGTCCCGTCGTGTTGAGCACATAGTCGATCGGCGCGCGCAGGGGTTGTCCTGTCTTGGTGCTGCGCCCGCCGGCGAGCGTGAAGGCATGCTCGTCCGAGCGCGCATTGGCGATGATCTTGATCACCTTGCCGGGCGGCGGCGAGAACTTGAAGAGATAGGCGACTCCCCCGCCTTCGCTGCGCCGGTCGCTCAGCACCTTGATCCTGACGAGCTCATGGCCGTTCTGAGTGGCGCCGGCGCCGAAGATCGGCGCTCCCGGCATCCACTCCAGCTGCTCGCTGCCAACCCGTACCGATCCCATGGGACCTCCTCTCCGTTGCGGTGATCCCCCATCCTGATCCCCGCCGCTGACAGCCTCTGGCAGCAGCCTTCGCCGCCGACGCCCCTCGCCGCCCTTGCTCCCGCTGCCGTGCCGGGCGTAGGAAGGAGCGGCTGGGGGGAGGAGCGACATGGCGGTGCATCGGAGCATCCTCGATTCCATCGGCAACACGCCGCTGGTGGAGTTGACCCGCTTCGACACCGGCCGCTGCACGCTGTTCGCCAAGCTCGAGAACCAGAACCCCGCCGGCTCGATCAAGGATCGCATCGGCCTGTCGCTGATCGAAGCGGCGGAGCGCGACGGCAGGGTCGGTCCCGGCGGCACGCTGGTCGAGGCGACCGCCGGCAATACCGGCCTCGGCCTTGCCCTGGTCGCGGCGCAGAAGGGCTATCGCCTGATCCTCGTCATCCCCGACAAGATGAGCCAGGAGAAGGTGCTGCACCTCAAGGCGCTGGGCGCCGAGATCCGCATCACCCGCTCCGATGTCGGCAAGGGCCATCCCGACTACTACCAGGACTTGGCCGAGCGTCTCGCGCGCGAGCTCGGCGCCTTCTACGTCAACCAGTTCGCCAACCCCGCCAACCCGCTCGCCCATGAGACCACCACCGGCCCCGAGATCTGGCAGCAGATGGGCCACCGCGTCGATGCGGTGGTGGTGGGCGTCGGCTCCGGCGGGACGCTGACCGGTCTTGCGCGCTTCTTCGCCCGCGTCGCCCCCGCAGTCGAGATGGTGCTCGCCGATCCCCAGGGGTCGATCCTGGCGCCGCTGGTCGAGACCGGACGCAAGGTCGAGGCCGGCTCCTGGCTCGTCGAGGGCATCGGCGAGGATTTCGTGCCGCCGATCTGCGAGCTGGAGCGCGTCGGCCGCGCCTACAGCATCAGCGATGCCGAGAGCTTCGCCGCGGCGCGCGAGCTGCTGCGCCGCGAAGGCATCCTCGGCGGCTCTTCCACCGGGACTCTCATGGCCGCGGCGTTGCGCTACTGCCGCGAGCAGAGCGAGGCAAAGCGCGTCGTCACCCTCGTCTGCGACAGCGGCAACAAGTATCTCTCCAAGATGTACAACGACTTCTGGATGTTCGATCAGGGCCTGCTGCAGCGCCCGACCCAGGGCGACCTCACCGATCTCATCGCCCGGCGCCATGCCGAGGGCAGCGTCGTCACCGTCACGCCCGACGACACGCTCGCCACCGTCCATCGCCGCATGATGCTCTACGAAGTCTCGCAGCTGCCGGTGATCGAGAACGAGCGCCTCGTCGGCATCATCGACGAGAACGACATGCTGCTCGCGGTGATGCGCGATGCCGGCGCCTTCGCCGAGCCGGTGCGCGGCGCCATGGTGACCAAGGTCGAGACCATCGCCCCCGATGCGCCGGTGGATGCGCTGCTGCCGATCTTCGCCAAGGACCATGTCGCCGTGGTGGAGCGCGACGGCAAGTTCATCGGCCTCATCACCCGCATCGACTTCATCAACCATCTGCGCCGCCGGCTGCGCTGAAGGATCCCATGGCACGAGCGAAGAACCGCCGCGGCTTCTCCACCCGCTCCATCCACGCCGGCCAGGAGCCCGATCCCGCCACCGGCGCGATCATGACGCCGATCTACGCCACCTCGACCTATGTCCAGCAGAGCCCGGGCGTCCACAAGGGCTACGAGTACTCGCGCACCCAGAACCCGACGCGCATGGCCTATGAGCGCTGCATCGCCGATCTCGAGAGCGGCGCGCGCGGCTATGCCTTCGCCTCAGGCATGGCGGCGACCGCGACCTTGCTCGAGCTGCTCGACCATGGCGCCCATGTCGTCGCCTCGGACGATCTCTATGGCGGCACCTACCGCCTCTTCACCCGGGTGCGCGAGCGCTCCGCGGGGCTCCGCGTCAGCTACGTCGATATGCGCGAGCGCGCCGCGCTGGAAGCCGCGATCGGGCCCGAGACGCGCATGATCTGGGTCGAGACGCCGTCCAACCCGATGCTGAAGCTGGTCGATCTCGCCATGGTGGCGGAGCTGGGGCGGAAGCACCGCCTCGTCACCGTCGCCGACAACACCTTCGCCAGCCCCTATGTGCAGCGGCCGCTCGAGCTCGGCTTCAGCCTCGTCATGCATTCCGCCACCAAGTATCTCAACGGCCATTCCGACATGGTGGGCGGCGTGGTCGTCGCCGGCGACGACAAGGACCTCGCCGACCGCCTCGCCTTCCTCCACAACGCGGTCGGCGGGATCGCCGGTCCCTTCGACAGTTTCCTCGCCCTGCGCGGGCTCAAGACCCTGGCGCTGCGCCTGGAGCGGCATTGCGCCAACGCGCTCGCGATCGCCCGGCATCTGGAGCGCCATCCGCGCGTTGCCCGTGTCCACTATCCCGGTCTGCCGAGCCATCCGCAGCACGATCTGGCGCGGCGCCAGATGCAGGCCTTCGGCGGCATGGTGACGATCGAGCTCAAGGGCGACCTCGCCGCGGCGCGCCGCTTCCTGGAGCGGGTCGAGATCTTCGCTCTCGCCGAGAGCCTCGGCGGCGTCGAAAGCCTCATCGAGCATCCCGCCATCATGACGCACGCCTCGCTGCCGCCGGAGCAGCGGGCGGCGCTCGGCATCGGCGACACCCTCGTCCGCCTCTCGGTCGGCATCGAGGATGTCGATGATCTCATCGCCGACCTCGACCAGGCGCTGGCGCCGTGACCACCCGCCGGCTCAAAAGAGGCGGTAGCCGGCGCAGGTGAGCGCCGCCTCGGCCGCGAAGATCGCCGCCGCGAGATAGCGGATCCAGCGCACCTCGAGGCGCTCTGCGGCGTGATGGCCGAAGAGCACCGCGGGAACATTGGCCAGGAACATGCCCGTCGTCGTGCCGAGCACCACCGGGATCAGCAGGCCCTCGAACCGCGCCGCCAGCGCCGCCGTCGCGATCTGCGTCTTGTCGCCCATCTCGCACAGGAAGAAGCAGATGACCGTCGAAAGGAACGCGCCGCGCCGCCGCGCGATCGCCGCATCGTCCGCCGTCATCCGGTCGGGAACCAGCATCCAGACCGCCATCGCCACGAACGACGCGCCGAGGCCCCAGCGCAGCAGCGCCGGCGTCAGCAAGGCGCCCACCCAGGCGCCGACGACACCCGCCAGCGCGTGATTGGCGAGCGTCGCCAGCAGGATT
The DNA here is from genome assembly GCA_035642295.1 of Allostellaceae bacterium. Lineage (GTDB taxonomy): Bacteria > Pseudomonadota > Alphaproteobacteria > ATCC43930 > CGMCC-115725 > DAHUYF01. Next base: position 5,356 of record DASQSR010000177.1, read on the forward strand.
CCCAAGAGGATCGGCACCGGCCGGCGGAGTTGCGCGGCCAGCAATAGCGCGAGAAGCTGCGTGCGGTCGCCGATCTCGGCGAGCGCGACCACGGCCAGGGAGGTGAGGAAAGGTTCCACCGGGGCTCAAAGGGCCGGGCGGAGAAGAAACCGATGGCGTCGGCACCCTCCGCCCGGCCCGGGCGATCGCTGC
>DASQSR010000178.1:0-12446 GCA_035642295.1 Allostellaceae bacterium
CGCGTCGATCGCCTGCCAGCTCGCCGCCGTTGCCGCTGCGTCGTAGCGCATGAAATGCCCCAGCCGGTTGGTGCGCGCCGGCAGCGGAAAATCATAGGCATGATAGGCGCCGGGGAAGATCCTGAGCACGACCTCGTCGTCACCGGCGCGGTGGAGCGCATCGACCATCTGCCGGCAGCGCCAGGCGCGCGTCCAGTCATCCGCATCGCCGATCAGGATGAGCAGCGGCGCGGTAAAGCCGCTCGCCGCATAACAAGGGGGATAGAACGCGATCCCGGCGGCGAAATGCTCGGGCAGATGCCAAAGCCCCTGCTCCAAGGTGACGAGCACGGTCCAGCCACCGTGGGAATCGCCTTGCAGCACGAGGCGGTCGCGGTCGACCGTGCCGAGCGTGCCGAGCCAGCGCGCGGCGCTCAGCGCGTCCCAGGCGCGGCGCACCGGCCCCACCAGCATCGGCTGGCCGCAGACATTGGTGACGCCGCGCGGCTCGAAGCTGTCGAGCACCAGCGCGGCATAGCCATGTGCGACATAGCGTTCTACGTAGCGCTTCGCGAGCTTCCAGCCGGGCTGTCCTTTGACCTGCCAGTCATAGCCGTTGCAGCCATGCATCAGCACCACCGCCGGGACCTTGCCGCCACCGCGCGGCGCGAAGAAATAGCCGGTCACGGCGCTGTCGCGCGCATCGGCTTGCGTTCGAGCGATGCGCGGAATGCTCACGGTTTGAAATCCGGTTTCGTCGGCCGCCGGCCGCGCTTGCGCGGCAAGTGAAAGCCCGGCGGCGAACAAGCCGGCGACGATGGCGACGCGCGCGCGGCGGCGACTTTGCGGGCCGGCAAGGAGTCTCATGGCGTCGAGAATGGCAGCACCCGCCGCGCGCCTCAACAGCCGCGACCAAGTGAACTGACCTTCCGGCTCTGGCGTCATAGAATGGCCGCGGAGGCGGCACCATGACGGATGACGAGGGCGTTTGGGAAAGCCTGCTGGCGTTGCGGCATCGCGGCGGCGCGATGCCGGCAGCGCGTGGGCGCGACGCCGGCGCGCTGATCGAGCTTTACCTTCCTTTCGCCCAGCTGCGACCCGGCCAGAGCCTTGCCGTGGCGCATCTCGGCCAGAGCCTCGACGGCCGCATCGCCACCGCGGCCGGCGCTTCGCGCTGGGTCACGGGTCCCGACGATCTCACCCATACCCATCGCATGCGCGCGCTCGCCGATGCCATTCTGGTCGGCGCCGGCACGGTGCGGCACGACGATCCGCAGCTGACCGTCCGGCGTTGCGGCGGCGGCCATCCCGTCCGCGTCATCCTCGACAGCGAGCGCCGCCTCGGCGATCGGCATCGCGTTTTCCAGGACGGGGCGGCGCCGACGCTGGTGCTGGCTTATGCGGATCGGGTGACGCCCGGCGAGCGTCTCGGCCAGGCGGAGGTGATCGGCCTGCCGCGCACTTCCGGCGGCATTCCGCCCGGCGCGATCCGTGCCGCCCTGGCCGAGCGTGGGCTGGCTTTCCTGTTCATCGAAGGCGGCGGCATCACCGTCTCGCGCTTCCTTGCCGCGGATGCGCTCGACCGGCTGCAGATCACGGTGGCGCCGGTGATCCTGGGTTCAGGCAAGCCGAGCCTGACCTTGCCTGAGATTCGCGAGCCGGCCGCGGCGCTGAGGCCGAAGCTGCGGCGCTTCAGCCTCGGGGAGGACATGCTGTACGAATGCGTGCTTCGTGACTGAGGCGCGCGCCTTCTGGCTCGCCGCGCCCGGACGCGGCGAGCTGCGGCAGGCTGCCCTCGCCCCGCCCGCCGCCGGCGACGTGCTGGTGCGCGCCTTGGCGAGCGGCATCAGCCGCGGCACGGAAAGCCTCGTCTTTTTGGGCCGCGTGCCCCTGAGCCAGCAACAGGCGATGCGCTGCCCGTTTCAGGAGGGCGATTTCCCGGCGCCGGTGAAATACGGCTATGCCTCGGTCGGTATCGTCGAGGCCGGGCCACCCGAGCTCGTCGGCCGCCGCGTCTTCTGCCTTCACCCTCACCAGGACCGTTATGTCGTCCCGCGTGATGCCGTCCTGCCGCTGCCCGAAGGTCTGCCGGTCGCGCGCGCGGTGCTCGCCGCCAACATGGAGACGGCGCTGAACGGGCTCTGGGACGGCGCGCCGCGCCTCGGCGACCGCATCGCCGTGGTTGGCTGCGGCACGGTGGGCGCGCTCGCGGCAGCGCTGGCGGCGCGAATTCCCGGCACCCGCGTCGAGATCGTCGACATCGATCCCGGACGTGCCGGTCTGGCGGCGGCATTGGGCTGCCGCTTCGCCGCGCCGCGGGACGCCTCGGGTGACGCCGATCTCGTCATCCATGCCAGCGGCAGCGCCGCCGGGCTCGCCACGGCGCTGGCGCTTGCCGGATTGGAAGCGACGGTTCTCGAACTCAGCTGGTACGGCGATGCACCGGTTGCAGCGCCGCTGGGCGAGGCCTTCCATTCGCGCCGCTTGCGGCTCGTCGCTTCGCAGGTCGGCGCGGTCGCGCCGGCGCGGCGCGCGCGGCGGACGCGCCGGCAGCGCCTCGAGCAGGCGCTGGCGCTCCTCACCGATCCGGTTTTCGATCGGCTGATCACCGGCGAAAGCGATTTCGCCGAGCTGCCGGCGGTGCTCGCGCGGCTCGCCTCAGATCCCGACGGCGCGCTCTGCCACCTCATTCGCTATGGGTGAGCGGCGCGGGCGAAGGTTCCACCCCGCTGCGACGCCGCGGCCGCTTGCCAGCGCCGGTGCGCCGGTCTATTTCGCGAGCGGGAGGGCTCGACCATGTACAGCCTCGCCGTCAGCGACCATGTCATGATCGCGCACAGCTTCATCGGCGAGATTTTCGGCCCGGCACAGCAACTGCATGGGGCGACCTATGCGGTCGAGGTCGAGCTGCGTCGCGCGCAGCTCGACGGCAACGGTGTCGTCTGCGATATCGGCCGGGCGCTCGACGCGTTGAAGACGGTCCTGAGCGAGCTCAATTACCGCAATCTCGACGAGGCGCCGGAGTTCCGCGGCCGCAACACCACGACCGAGTTTCTCGCCGGCGAGATTTTTCGGCGAATGAAGGCGCGGATCTCGGACGGCGCGCTCGGTCCGGGTGTTGCTGGCGCGCTTGCCGCGATGCGCGTCACCTTGCGCGAATCGCCGGTCGCCGCCGCGTCATACGAGGCCACGCTCTCTTGACGCCGCTCACCTTCATCGTGGCGGGCAGGCTCGACCAGCTCACCGGCGGCTATCTTTTCGACCGCCACGTCGTGGATGCCTTGATCGCGGCGGGGCGCGGCGTCGCCTTGCGCGAGCTCGAAGGCCGCTTCCCCGAGCCGGACGACACCGCGTACCGGGCGGCGGCAGCGGCGCTGACCGGGATCGCCGACGGCGCGGCTGCGGTCATCGACGGGCTGGCGCTTGCCGCCTTTGCGCCTTGCCTCGGCGATGCGGCAGCGGCGGGCGTGAAGCTCGTCGGTTTCGTCCATCATCCACTGGCGCTCGAGACCGGCCTCTCGCTGGCACAGCGCGAGGGGCTGGCGCTCGCCGAGGCGCGGCTGCTGCCGCGGCTGCGCGGCGTTCTCTGCCCGAGCGAGATGACCGCTTGGCACATGGCGGAATACGGCGTCGCCCGCGACCGCATCCTGGTGACGCCGCCGGGCACAAAGCCGGCGCGGATGCGCGGCGCAGCGCGGCGCGAAGGCCCGCTGCGGCTGCTCTGCGTGGCCAGCATCACGCCGCGCAAGGGACATCTGCTGCTGATCGAAGCGCTCGCCGAGCTCAAGGATCGGCCCTGGCATCTCACCTGCATCGGCAGCCTCAGCCGCGACCCCGCCACGGCGTTGGCGCTCGAGCAGGCGATCGCGCGCCACGACCTCGGCGAGCGCGTGCTGCTTGCCGGCGAATGGCCGCCGGCGCGCCTCGGCGCCGCTTACGCCGAAGCCGATGTTTTCGTGCTCCCGTCCTATCACGAGGGCTACGGCATGGCCTTTGCCGAGGCGCTCGCGCATGGCTTGCCGATCATCGGCACCACCGCCGGCGCCATTCCCGAGACCGTGCCGGTAGCGGCGGCGCTGCTGGTGCCGCCGGGCGACCGCGCCGCGCTCCTGCGGGCGCTTCGCATGGTGCTGGACAATGACGGTTTGCGCGCGCAGCTTGCGGCGGCGGCGGCCAAGGCCGGGGCGGCGCTGCCTGACTGGCCCGAAGCGACGCGGCGCTGGATCGAGGGGCTCGACCGCTTGCTGACCTGAGCGGCCGACGGAACCGCGCCGAGCGGCGGCCGTTGCCGGGGCAAGCGCAAGCGCGACCGTCGTGGTGCGGGATGCGAGGAACGTGGAATTCGAGGGGGCGGCGATGCAACCGCGACGGAGCAGCGGCCCATGAGTGGCTTCAGTCTCGACTGGCTGCGGCTGCGCGTGCCCTTCGACCGGGCGGCGCGCGACATGGGCCTGGCGCGCCGCTTTGCGGCGGCACTGCGCTGCTCGGGGGATCGCCCGCTCCGCCTAGTCGATCTCGCGGCCGGCACCGGCGCCAATGCGCGCGCGCTGGCGCCGGTGATCGGCGGCGATCAGGATTGGCTGCTGGTCGATGATGACGACACGCTGCTTGGCTTCTGCGCGGCGGAGCACATCGCCTGGGCGGCGCGCGAGGGCTGGCGCGTCGAGAAGGCGGGCGAGGCCGTCGTCATCCATGCCGCCGCCGGGCGCTGGCGCTTTGCCGCGCGCCACATCGATCTCGCGCGCGATCCCGGGCTCGCTCTCGCCGACGCGCCTGACGGGCTTGCGCTCTCAGCCTTCGCCGATTTGGTCTCGGCGGCGTGGATCGATGCTCTGGCAAGCGCGATCGAACGCCGGCGGGTGCCGCTGCTCTCGGCGCTCGCCGTCGACGGCCGGCGGCAATGGCAACCGCCGGACGAAGCCGACGCCATGCTGCACGAGGCTTTCGCCCGGCATCAACGGCGCGACAAGGGTTTCGGCCCGGCGCTCGCCGGCGCCGCCACCATCTATCTCGGCGCCCGCCTTGCCGCTGCGGGCTGCGCCGTCAGTACCGCGGCGAGCGATTGGCGCGTCGGTCCCGAGCAGTCGGCTATGCTCGCGGCGGTGATCGAGGCCGAGCGGCGCGCGGCGAGCGAGGAGCGTCCGGACCTTGGCGCGACCTTCGCCCAATGGGCGGAGCGGCGCCGTGGCAGGCTCGCCGCCGGCGCGCTGTCGCTCACCATCGGCCACCGCGACCTGCTGGCCTTGCCGCGCGGGGCGTGAACACGGCCTACAGTTTCCAGTTGTCAGTCCGCGCGTCTCGCTCAAGACTGAGAAGCGGTGACGAGCAGCAGCGGAGTAGGCCATGGCCAAGGCAATCTGGCGCGGCAGGGTACTGGCGGAAAGCGATCGCTTCGAAACTGTTGAGGGCAACATCTATTTCCCGCCGGCATCGCTAAACCGCCAATACTTCAGAGCGAGCAGCACGACCACCATCTGTCCCTGGAAGGGCATGGCGCATTACTATACGGTCGTCGTCGACGGGCAGGACAACCCGGACGCGGCCTGGTACTACCCGGCGCCCAAGCCGGCAGCGGCGGAGATCAGGGATCACGTTGCTTTCTGGCACGGCGTGACCGTCGAACGCTGATCCCTTGGGCAGCGGCCCCGCCAGGCGAGGGGCGATGCAGGAGGAGCCATGGCAGGGGGTCATAGGATATTGATCGTCGATGACGATGCCGCGCTGAGGCACTCGCTCGCCGAGCAGCTGCAGCTGAATGAGGAATTCCAGGCGGCCGAAGCCGAGAGCGGCGCGGCGGCGCTCGAAGCGTCGAAGCAGCAGCGTTTCGACGTCATCCTGGTCGATGTCGGCTTGCCCGACATGGACGGCCGCGAGCTGTGCCGGCTGATGCGCCGCGGCGGGGTGCGGGCGCCGATCCTCATGCTCACGGGCGCCGACAGCGACGCCGATACCATTCTCGGTCTCGACAGCGGCGCCAATGACTACATCACCAAGCCATTCCGCCTGAACGTGCTGCTGGCGCGGCTGCGCGCCCAGCTCCGCCAGCACGAGCTCTCCGAGGACGCGGTCTTCACCATCGGTCCCTACACCTTCCAGCCTTCGGCCAAGCTGCTCGTCGACGGTACCGGCCGCAAGAAGGTTCGGCTCACCGAAAAGGAGACGGCGATTCTCAAATACCTCTATCGCGCCGGCGACAAGATCATCGGCCGCGATACGCTGCTGAATGAGGTATGGGGCTACAACGCCGCCGTCACGACCCACACGCTCGAGACCCACGTCTATCGCCTGCGCCAGAAGATCGAGAGCGATCCCGCCAACGCGAAGATCCTGGTGACCGAGCCCGGCGGCTACCGGCTGGTGCCTTAGAGGCCGCGGCCCCCTGCCCGTCATCGCCCTCGCCGCTCGTCGCTGACAGCCGGCGGGTGACGGTCGCCGGCGGGGACGATGCCGAGCGCGGCCAGGTTGGCGATGGTGCTGTCGTCGAGAGCAAGACCGCGGGCCGCGGCAGCCTCTGCCGCGGCGGCGGCAATGGCGGCGAAATCGTCGATGCGGCTGTCGAGCGCGATGCGCCGCCCGGAGCCCTTGAGCACGAGCTGCATGTAGCCCGCCTGCCGGTCGCGCCGCGGCGCGAACCACCGCAGCTTGAGGCGCTGCAGCGCTGCCCAGTCGATGCGGCGGGAGCGAAAGCCGGCAACCGCGATGCCGCCCGCGTCGAGCTCCAACGGGCCGAGCTGGCGCGCCAGCGTGCTTGCGGCAAAAACCGCGAAAAGCACAGCGAGAGCGGCGAAGATCACTGCGACTGCGGACGTCATCGGCACCAGCAGCAGCGGTGGCAGGGTCAACCCCAACCCCAGCACCGCGCGGGCATAGTCGGCAACAAGTGCGCTTCTCGGGTAGCGGTGACGGGTCACCCCGGGAGCATAGAGTCGTCGGTTCTCAGTTGTCAGTCGTCAGTTTTCATTTACCGATCATTGATAACTGACGACTGACAACTCCCTTAAGCGGCCCGGAGCGCTGCGAGGAACTGATCGACCTCGTGGCGCAGCGACTTGGCCTCGCCGGCGAGGCTGTCGGCGGCGGCTTTGACATCGCGCGCCACGACGCCCGACTTCTCGACGGCCGCGCTGACGCCGGTGATGTTCTCGGACACCTCGCGGGTACCGGAGGCGGCCTGCTGCACATTGCGCGTGATCTCCTGCGTCGCCGCCGTCTGTTCTTCGACGGCCGCGGCGATCGAGGATGAAATCTCGTTCACCGCCAGAATCGTCGACGAGATCGAGCGGATGGCTTGAACGGCGCTCTGCGTCTCGCCCTGGATCGCCGCGATCTGGGCGCGGATATCGTCGGTCGCTTTCGCCGTCTGCGTCGCCAGCGATTTCACTTCGCTGGCCACCACCGCGAAGCCCTTCCCTGCCTCCCCGGCGCGCGCCGCCTCGATCGTCGCGTTGAGCGCCAGCAAGTTGGTCTGGCTGGCGATGTCGTTGATCAGCGCCACCACCTCGCCGATCCGCTCCGCCGCCGCCGCCAGGCTCGCGACGCTCTGGTCGGTCGCCTGGCCTTCGGTCGCGGCCGCTTTCGCCGTCGACGCCGCCTGGACGACCTGGCGGCCGATCTCGGCGATCGACGAGGACAGCTCCTCCGCCGCTACCGCCACGGTCTGCACATTCGCCGTCGCCTGGCTCGCTCCCGACGCCACCGCGAGCGCCTGCTGCCGCGTCCCTTCCGCCGAGCCCGTCAGGCTCTCCGCCGTCGCCTGCATTTCCGACGCGGCCCGCGATACCGTCTCGACGATGCCGCGCACCCGCGCCTCGAAACGCGCCGCGAGCTCGCCCATCGCGCGGTGCTTCTCCGCCTCTGCCTGCGCCTTCAGCTCCGCCTGCTCCGCTTCCAGGCGCCGGACCGCTTCGGCATTCTCCTTGAACACCTGCACCGTCCGCGCCATGTCGCCGATCTCGTCCCCGCGCGACGCCTCGGCGATCTCCACCCGCACATCCCCCGCCGCGAGCTTCGCCATGGTCGCCTTGAGCCGCCCGAGCGCGCCGGCGATGTTGCGGTTGATCCCCAGCGTGATCGCCGCCACCACCACCATGATCGCGAGCCCGAACAGCGACAGCTCCCACAGGGTTGCGTGATACTCGGCCTCGATGTCGTCGATCCAGACGCCGGTCGAGATCATCACGTTCCACGGCTTGAACTGCTTGATATACGAGATCTTCGGCAGCGGCTCGGTGGTGCCGGGCTTCGGATAGCTGAACAGGAAGGTGCCGTCCTCGCCGCCATGCATTGCGTCGATGAAGTGCTGCAGGATGGTCTTGCCATCGGCCATCATGGCGCCGTGGCTGCCGTTCATCTTGGGCGCGGCCGCATTGGCGATCATCACCGCGTCCATGGTCGCGACGATCAGATAGTCGCGATGGCCGTCGTACCACATGTCATTGACGTCATCGGCGAAGCGGCGAATTGCCGCATCCTGCGTAAGCTTGCCCGCTACCACCTGCTCCTGCAGCGATTGGGCGCGCCCGATCGCGACATCGGTGATGGCGCGCAGCTTGTCGAGCCGGTCGGCCATCATGCGCTCGTGCAGGATCTGAGCGGCAATGAAGATCGCGATCGCCAGTGCCAACGCGCTAAGTCCCAGCAGCAACCCGAGCTTCGCCTTGATCTTAATTCGGCCGAGAAACTGCATGGAAAACCATCCAAACGGGTGCGAATCTGCCGGGACGCTAACATTTGGCCGATGAATGCAACATTAAGTTCAATTCGCCGTTTACGGTGGTGAGAGGTTACCGAGCAGGTTTACGGCTGCGCCCCTGCCTGAAAAATTCCTGCCGGCGACGGTCGCGACGTCAACGGCTTCGCAAGCTTCTCGGGTTACAAATGATTCACGACGGCGGGCGGGAATAAGCACGCCGCTCGTCCGTTGGAAGGACATACCGCTACCACGTTGTCGCAGGTCTACGGCGAAGCCGTCGCGGGCCTCGCCTTGGATCCTTGTGACATGACCGACCATACCTCGCATGACCTTGCCGCTGGCGGCGACCATCGCCCGGGCTGGGTGCGCCGCCTCCACGGTGCACTGCCGGGCCTGCTTTATGCCGCGATGGTACTGGCGCTGTTCGGCGGCATCGCCGTCGACCATTTGCCGCAAAGCCCGATGGTTCGCCTTGCCCTTGTCGGCGGCGGCGCGGCCCTGCTGCTGCTGCTGGCGCTCTGGCTCGACCGCCGCGAGGACCGGCATGCCGACGCGGAGCGTGAGGCGCACGGCCAACGGCGCGCCCTCGGCACCGGCGACTGAACGCCGCCCGGCCCGGCGCGCCCGGTCCGAAATCGCCGATCAGCTGTCGAGTTCTACCACCACGGGCACGTGGTCGGAGGCCTTCTCCCAGCCGCGCATCGCGCGATGCACCGTCGCCGAACGGAGGCTGCCGGCAAGCGGCGGCGTTACCCAGACATGGTCGAGGCGCCGTCCGCGGTCGCTCAGATCCCAGTCGCGCGCGCGATAACTCCACCAGCTATAGAGCCGCTCTTCCGGCGGGATGAAGCGCCGCACGGCGTCGACGAATTGGCCGGCGCGCTGCAGCTTGCCGAGCTTCTCGACCTCGACCGGCGTATGGCTGACGACATCGAGAAGCTGCTTGTGCGACCAGACATCGGTCTCGAGCGGCGCGATGTTGAGGTCGCCGACCAGGATCATCGGCCGGCTCCCCCGCCCCTCGCCGGCGAACCACTCGGTGACTTCGTCAAGGAACTGCAGCTTGTGGGCGAATTTCGGGTTCTCGTCGGGATCAGGGATGTCGCCGCCGGCGGGGACATAGAGGTTGTGCAGCTCGATCCCGCCCGCGAGCGTGACGACGCCGTGCCGGCAATCCTCGCGCCGGCACCAGCTCTGCGTCGTGCTGTCCTTGAGCTCGAGGCGCGACAGCACCGCGACGCCGTTATAGCCTTTCATGCCGTGGACGAGCTGATGACGATAGCCGAGCGCTGCGAAGGCCTCGCGCGGGAAGACATCGTCATGCGCCTTCGTCTCCTGCAGGCAGAGGAGGTCCGGCTGCTGCTCGGCGATGAAGCGGCACACGTTCTCGATCCTGAGCCGCACCGAGTTGATGTTCCAGGTGACGAGCCTCAGGGCCACGGCACGCCGACCGCTCAGGCGATGGTGATGGCGAGATCCGTCAAGCCGTCGACGTGGCCTTCGAGCTTGTCGCCGCGCTTGACCGCGCCGACGCCGGCGGGCGTCCCCGAATAGATCAGGTCGCCGGGCGCCAACGCGACATAGCCCGAGAGATAGGCGATGGTCTCCGCCACCGACCAGATGAGCTGGCTGATATCGCCCTTCTGGCGGATCTCGCCATTGACCTTGAGCCAGATCGCGCCCTTGGCGATATGGCCGACCGTGCTCGCCGGCGAGATCGGCGCGCACGGCGCCGACTGGTCGAAGCCCTTGCCCATGTCCCACGGCCGGCCGAGCTTCTTCGCTTCGCCTTGCACGTCCCGGCGCGTCATGTCGAGGCCGACGGCATAGCCGAAGACCAGGTCGAGCGCTTTCTCCACCGGCACGTCGCGCCCGCCGCGGCTCAAGGCCACCACCATCTCGATCTCATGCTGGTAGTCGCTGGTCTTCGGCGGATAGGGAATGGTGCTGGCGGTCGGCACGATGGCATCGGCCGGCTTCATGAAAAAGAACGGCGGCTCGCGGTTCGGATCATGCCCCATCTCGCGCGCATGCTCGGCATAATTGCGGCCGACGCAGTAGATACGATGGACGGGGAAGTTCTCGCCGCCGATAACCGGCACGGTCGGAATCGTCGGGGCGGCAATCGCATAAGCCATGGCAGGATCTCCGGGGAAAAAAGCGCCGCACTAGACCACGAAGTCGGCGCGCCGACAACCCCAAGTGGATCGTCGGCGCCCACCACTTCTGCGGGCGGCGCCGCGCGTCAGGCCGCGCCGCGCACCTCGCGCCAAAGACCGAGCTTTTCCTGGACGGCGCGGTCGGAGAAGCTGAAGAGGACGGATTCGGCGGTGGCGCGGTGCGCGTGGGGTGCCCAGCTCGGCACCACGAACACGTCGCGCGGGCCCCAGGCGAAGCGCTGATCACCGATCCGCGTCTCGCCGCTCCCCTCGACGCAGACATAGACCGTCCCGTCGGTCGAGCGATAAGGTGCACCGGCGAAGCCCCCGGGCAGAAGCTGCATGAACGTCGCCATGGTCGGCATGGCATGGTCGCCGGTCGCCGGGTTGACGTAGCGCAGCTTCAACCCCTGGCTCGAGTCCCAGGCCTGCTGCCGTTTCATCTGCTCCAGCGCCTCGCGCGTTCGCGCATAGGGATAGTTGAAAACCGGCGAGGTCCGGCTGCTCGGCTTCCAGTCGACCGGCAGCAGGCCCGAGCCATAGCGCGCCAGTGAGTCGCCGGTCGGGCGGGTCACCATTTGGGTCTCGGAATTGCCGGGCTCCATGAAACCGGCATCGAGAAAGCCGACCAGCGGAATGTCGAGGCCGTCCAGCCAAACCATCGGCTTGTCGCTCTCATTGCCGTGGTCGTGCCACGTCCAGGACGGCGTGATGACGAAGTCGCCTGGGCTCATATAGGTGCGCTCGCCATCGACGGCGGTGTAGGCGTCCTCTCCTTCCAGCACGAAGCGCAGCGCCGATTGCGAGTGGCGATGCGCCGGCGCCACCTCGCCGGGCAGGATGAGCTGGAGCCCTGCATAAAGCGTGTGGGTGATCGCCGCTTTGCCTCTGAGCGCGGGGTTCTCGAGAATGAGGACCCGCCGTTCCGCCTCCCGGGCCGTGATGAGGGCACCCGAGCGCATGAGATAAGGTCTCACCTCGTCATAGCGCCAAAGAGCAGGAACACACGGCGTCTGCGGCTCGCGCGTGATCAAGCCGCGCAGCACCTCCCACAGCGGCGCCATGTGGCGCGGCGCCAACTCGTCATAGAACGCCGCGCGCTCGGTTGTGCGGGTGATCGCCGCCTCGTTCATGCCGCCCTCCGCCTTCGTCGCCGCTACGCTGCTTCAAACCGAACGGCCGGTAAAGCGCATTTCCATCACAGCGTCATCGCCACCGGCGCGGACGCTGCCGGCGCCGGTGTGGCGGGTATGGAACGCGAGCACGTTGGCGTCAGGCCGGTTGGCCATGAAGTAATCCACGACGCGGCACAGCATGCGCCGCTGCAGGCGAACTGCGGTCACGTCGGTGTCGGTCCGCCTCGCTTCGGCACCCCCTGCGGGTCGCGCGCTCGAACACGATCCGGCCGGAGCCGATCGTGAGCCAGGCGGGATTGGTCGCATACCGGATAATTCGCTCGATAAATCAAGCGTCGGCCGCGGAAGACCCTCGAATCAAAGGCGCCCGGTCAGGGGGGTTGACCGGGCGCCAGAAGCGCCGTTGCGGGAGTCCGATCTCGCTGGGGGCTGGATCGGACAGTCGGAGGGAGGGTCCACCGACCGCTTCAAGGATCACGT
>DASQSR010000179.1:0-4178 GCA_035642295.1 Allostellaceae bacterium
AATGACCGCGGCGACATGCGCGATGTTGGCGCGGATCGGCGCCTTGTCCTTCGCTCGCCGCAGCTTCCCGCCAAGCTCGGCATAGAGCTTCGCTAGCGTGTAAGGGATGCTCTGGAACGAGGGGGAATTAGTCTGGAAGACTGGGGTCTGTACTCATTAGCAGAGTCCGCCAATGTCGGCTCTGTGATGCATGGCGGACTCAACCCCGACATGGTGCCGCTTCCGGAAAGTGGTGATATACGGACCTGACATCTCTCGACGGGTCTCTTCCCTGGTAGATGAGCCTGCTTTGCGTGAGCGCACGTGTTGGCGCATAATCGCCAGCATCATGACCGTGTTTGCGTTGCGCAGGGTCCGACGGCGGATTCGTCGGCAACCTACGCGCAGGCGAACGAGCACTTTGCTTGGTCGGCTGCGCCGATGGCGCCGGCGAGCCCGTTGGGCGTGGCGGAAGCTGAAGCTAGCACCGGTATCGGTGCGGCTTGCCGTGGTCGCGGCAATGGGTGCGGCGGCCTTTATGACGGCGAACATCCTCTATCAGGTCGTCCGCAAGCCGACCGAAATCTTCTATCCAGCGAGATACGCGCTAAATAAAGCGCCAGCCGAGACCTGGCGGGACTACGGACCGCTCTTTCGCGAGTATTCGACTGCGACGATCACGCCCGAGCTGTTGGCGGCGCTGGCGCAGGTCGAGGGCGCGGGCAATCCTGTCGCTCATACCTATTGGCGCTGGCGCCTGAGCTGGCGTCCCTTTGAGATTTATGAGCCGGCTTCGAGCGCTGCGGGAATGTATCAGATGACGGAGGCGGCCTTTGCGGACGCGCGGCACTATTGCATCCGCCATCACATTGTCATCGAGCAGGGCTGCTGGCCTGACGGCCTCTATACTCGGGTAGTGCCAAGCGACGCGATCGAGCTGACGGCCGCGTTATTGGATCGCAATGTCGCGGCCGTTCTCGCGGGCCGGCCTATGAATGCGAGCGTGGGGCAGAGGCAGGACCTCGCTGCCGTCATCCACCTCTGCGGAATGCGCCCGGCCATGGCCTTCGCACGCCGTGGGTTCCGTCCAGCGCGTGGTGAACGCTGCGGGGACCACGATCTCACGGGCTATCTTGCCCGCGTCGAAGCGATGAAGCGGGAATTCGCGCGCCTCGCGGCGGAAAATTAGGGCGCATTTGCGCGGCACGAATGCCAGTCGCGTGCCGTGACCAGACGTCAACGCTCGCCCGGCGCGCCCCAGCAGGCGGCACAGGTGGTCGGGCGTGACGCGTGAGAAGATCAGGAGTTGCATTGATTCTATAAATTCTACATCAGTAGCTCCACGTTAATTACCCTCCTCGCACGCTGCCGGCAGCTAGATTGGGGAAATCATCGCAGTTCTCCATCGCATACGCCAGTCGGGCTCGCGTCCACAAGTGCTTAAGCCCAAAAAACACATTCCCTTAGAGCTGCGCCGCCCGTTTACTCGGATTTAGGCATCCGGAGTGCACAGTTGAGCTAATGAAATCGCCGTCCAAGGCAACTCGTCACGCTCTCCTAGTACCTCTGCACAGAAGATTTGACGGTTTGGTCGTCGCTGGGTTGTAGAGGCGGCAGGGCGCTCGGCTCGACCAGCACTTGGATGCTGCGGGCAACGCCTGGGCGCCGTCGGATCAGGCCGGCGCGTTCGAGCGTGAGCACCATCTGGTGGACCGAGGGCGGGGTGACGCGGAAGTGGCGTTGCAGGTCGGCTTCGGCGGGTGGGCGGCCGAGCACTAGCGTGTAGGCGTGGATGAAGGCCAAATATTGACCCTGCTTCGGCGTGAAGCTGGCTGCGGATAAGTGGCGACACACGCCCGGGATCTGATTCATCTGTTGTGCCCTCAACTGCTGGGGGGCACCGATGAATGTACGTTACCGGGTCGAGCTGAGCCAGGGCGAGCGCGACCAGCTTACGGCGCTGTTGAGCGGCGGCAAGCATGCCGCGCGCAAGCTGAAGCGGGCGCAGATCCTGCTGGCGGCCGACGCCGGGGCCAGCGATGAGGCCATCGCGGCCAGCGTCGCGGTCGGCGGATCGACGGTGTACCGGACCAAGCGCCGCTTCGTTGAGGGTAACTTGGCGGCGGCACTCAGCGAAGAGCCGCGCCCGGGGGCGGAACGCAAGCTCTCGGGCAAGGAGGAGGCGTTGCTGGTGGCAACCGCCTGCTCCAAGCCGCCTGAGGGCCGTGCGCGCTGGACGCTCGAGCTGCTGGCCGGCGCGATGATCAAGCTCACCGAGCATGTAGGCCTGTCGCGCGAGACCGTGCGCCGGCGCCTAGCCGAGAACGATCTCAAGCCGTGGCGCAAGGACATGTGGTGCATCCCGCAGGTCGACGGCACCTACGTAGCCCGCATGGAGGACGTGCTCGATCTCTATGCCGAGGCGCCCGATCCAAAGCGGCCGGTGGTGTGTTTCGACGAAAGCCCGACCCAGCTCATCGGTGAGGTGCGCCCGCCGATCCCGGCCGCGCCGGGGCAGCTCGAGCGCTACGACTGCGAGTATCGCCGCAACGGGACCGTTAATCTGTTCATCTTCCTCGACGCGCACCGATCCTGGCGCAAGGTCAAGGTCACCGACCAACGGACCGCATGCGACTTCGCCGAATGCATGCGCGACCTCGTCGATGTCCACTATCCGCAGGCCGAGCAGGTCCGCGTCGTGATGGACAACCTGTCGACGCACTCCGCCGGGGCGCTCTACGAAGCCTTCCCGGCCCCCGAGGCGCACCGCGTGCTGCGCCGATTGGAGTTCCACTACACCCCAAAACACGCCAGCTGGCTCAACATGGTGGAAATCGAAATCGGCGTGCTCCGTGGCCAGTGCCTCGACCGGCGCCTCGGCGAGATCGAGCTGCTGGTCTCCGAGATTGCCGCCTGGGAGCGACAGCGCAACGCCGAAGGCGCGCGCATCAAATGGATGTTCACCACCGAGCGCGCCCGCGCCAAATTGGCCCGCGCCTACCCAGACCCGGCCAAAGAGTCATAATCTCTGTGCAGAGGCACTAGTGGCGCGAACTCAATACCGCCGCAGCAATCCCACCAGTTTGCCTTGGACCTTGACGCGGTCGGGGCCGAAGATGCGGGTTTCGTAGTCCTTGTTGGCGGGCTCGAGCGCGATCGAATCGCCGCGCCGGCGCAGCCGCTTCAAGGTGACCTCGTTGTCGTCGACGATGGCGACGACGATCTGGCCGTTCTCGGCCGTGTCGCAGCGCTGAACGAGAACGGTGTCGCCGTCGAGAATGCCGGCATCGATCATGCTGTCGCCGGCGACTTCCAGGGCGTAATGCTCGCCCTTGCCGATGAAGCTGGCGGGGACGCCGATGGTGTTGGTGGGGTCGCGCAGCGCCTCGATCGGCGTGCCGGCGGCGATGCGGCCGAGCAGCGGCAGCTGCGTCGCCTCGCTCGCCTCGCTGGTGACGGCGCTCGGCAGTGCCGCCTTGAAGTCGCCGCGGATGACGGTGGGCGAGAAGCGCGTGCGCTCGCCGGCGCGATTGCGCTGCGCCGCATAGGCGGTGTCCTCGGGGAGGCGCACGACCTCGAGCGCACGGGCGCGATGCGGCAGGCGGCGGATGAAGCCGCGCTCCTCGAGGCCGCTGATCAGGCGATGAATGCCGGATTTGGACTTGAGCCCGAGCGCCTCCTTCATCTCCTCGAAGGAGGGCGAGACGCCGCTATCGGAAAGCTTGCGATTGATGAAGATGAGCAGCTCGTATTGCTTGCGCGTCAGCATGGCGGTCCCCGCGAAGCCGCAACGGAACAAAAGCAAAACCCCGGACGATGTTCTAGTTTGGTTCCGAAGCCCCGTCAAGCGCCGCGTTGCGGCGCAGCGCCGACGGGAAGCCGCCGCGGCCGGTAATTCGGCTGCGTCCCCTCTTAATTTCCTGCGGAACCGTCCCCGCTAGATTAGAGGCGCGCCGCCGGTGAGCGGCACGATTTCGACCATCGCGCCGGCGGGCGCGGCGGGGGCGTGCGGCGCCCGCACGACGAGACAGTCGGAGCGCGCCAGCAGCGACATCATCGAGCTGTCCTGCGTCTCGAAGGGCCGCGCCTCGAGCGTGCCGTCGGCGGCGCGGGCGAGGGTGGCGCGAAGGTAATCCTGCCGCCGGTCGTTCGCCGGCAGCGCCACGGCGAGGCGCGCGCGGAGCGGCGGCGCCTCGGCC
>DASQSR010000180.1:0-12275 GCA_035642295.1 Allostellaceae bacterium
CGATGGCGACGCGCTAATCCGTGGCCTGCAGGCGAGCCGCGCCGATCCGGCGGCGGAGCGTTTTGCGCGCAGCGACTACGCCGCATTCTTCGCCGCCCAGCCGCGCGCCGTTCAGGATCAGGTGACGGAACGCTGGGGCACGCCCGAGCGCGATCCCCTCTTCCGCGAGAGCCGTCTCGATTGCGGCAGCTTCGCGATCGCCGCCATCCGCTGCGGCAATGTCACCGTGGCGATCCAGCCCTCGCGCGGCTACGACATCGATCCCGCCCGGTCCTATCACGCGCCCGACCTCGTCCCGCCACACGGCTATCTCGCCTTCTATGCCTGGATCGCCGATGGCTTCCGGGCCGATGCGGTGGTGCATATGGGCAAGCACGGCAATCTCGAATGGCTGCCGGGCAAGGCGCTGGCGCTGTCGGCCGAATGCTTTCCCGAGGCGGCGCTGGGGCCGCTGCCGCATCTCTATCCCTTCATCGTCAACGATCCCGGCGAAGGGACGCAGGCCAAGCGCCGCGCCCAGGCGGTGATCATCGATCACCTGACGCCGCCACTGACGCGCGCCGAAAGCTATGGCCGCCTCGCCGAGCTGGAGCGTCTCGTCGACGAATATTACGAGGCTGCCGGAGGCGATCCGCGGCGCCTCGCGCTGCTCTCGCGCCAGATCCTCGAGCTCCTGCGCGCGACCGGCCTCGATCGCGATTGCGGCATCGCCACCGGCGACGCCGATCGGGCGGCGCTCGTCAAGCTCGATGCCTATCTCTGCGAGCTCAAGGAGATGCAGATCCGCGACGGCCTCCATGTCTTTGGCCGCGCCCCGGCGGGCGATCAGCTGACCGACCTGCTGGTGGCGCTGGCGCGGCCGCCGCGCGGGGCTCTGCCCGAGCAGCAATCGCTGATCCGCGCGCTCGCCGTCGATCTTGACCTCGCCTTCGATCCGCTCGCCGCCGCGCTCGCCGAACCCTGGACCGGGAGGCGGCCGGCGGCGCTCGCCGGCGAGGACGCCTGGCGCAGCAATGGCGACACGGTGGAGCGGCTCGAGCTGCTGGCGCGCCGGCTCGTCGGCGGCGAAGCAGCGCCGGAACCCGAGTGGAAGGCGACGCGCGCCGTGCTGCGCTGGGTCGAGGAGAGCCTGCGCCCGGCGGTCACCCTCTGCGGCAAGGCGGAGCTTCAGGGACTGCTCGCCGGGCTCGCCGGCCGCTTCGTGGCGCCCGGCCCTTCCGGTGCGCCGACGCGCGGGCGGCCCGAGGTGCTGCCGACCGGCCGCAATTTCTATTCGCTCGACACGCGCGCCGTGCCGACGCCGGCGGCCTGGCAGCTCGGCTGGAAATCGGCGCAGCTTCTCGTCGCCCGCTACGCGCAGGATCACGGCACCTATCCCCGCCGTCTCGCGCTCTCCGCCTGGGGCACTGCCAATATGCGCACCGGCGGCGACGACGTCGCGCAGGCGCTGGCGCTGATGGGCGCCCGTCCGCAATGGGAGGCGAAGAGCGGCCGGGTCTCAGGCTTCGAGATTCTGCCGGCCGGCGTGCTCGACCGGCCGCGCGTCGACGTCACCTTGCGCGTCTCGGGATTCTTCCGCGATGCCTTCCCCAATCTGATCGCGCTCGTCGACAGCGCCGCGCGCGCGGTGGCGGCGCTCGATGAGCCGCCGGAGATCAATCCGCTGGCGGCTCGCGTTGCCGCCGACCGCGCCCGGCTCGAGGCGGCGGGCGTGCCGGCGGCGGAAGCGGCGCGCCGCGCCGGCCATCGCGTCTTCGGCGCCAAGCCCGGCGCCTATGGCGCGGGGTTGCAGGCGCTGATCGACGAGCGCCAATGGCGCGACGAGCGCGACCTCGCCGAGGCCTATCTCGCCTGGGGCGGCTATGCCTATGGCGCGGGCACGGAAGGCGCCGCGGAGCACGCGCTCTTCCGCGAGCGCCTCGCCGGCATCGAGGCGGTGGTGCAGAACCAGGACAATCGCGAGCACGACCTTCTCGACAGCGATGACTACTATCAGTTCGAAGGCGGTCTGGCTGTCGCCGTGCGCCATATCGCCGGCGCCGCGCCCGCCGTCTACCACAACGACCATTCGCGGCCGGAGACGCCGCAGATCCGCACGCTCGAGGAGGAAGTGGCGCGCGTCGTCCATGCGCGCGTCGTCAACCCGAAATGGCTCGCCGGCGTCATGCGCCACGGCTACAAGGGCGGCTTCGAGATGGCGGCGACGGTCGATTATCTCTTCGCCTTCGCCGCCACCGCGCGCGCGGTGCGGGACCATCATTTCGATGCCGTCTACGACGCCTATCTCGGCGATGCCGGCGTGCGCGGCTTCCTGGCGGCGCACAACCCTGCGGCATTGGCCGAGATTGCCGAGCGTCTCGGCGAGGCGATCGATCGTGGCCTCTGGCAGCCGACGCGCAACAGCCTCGGCCAGGCTCTCGCCGAGCTCGCCGGGAGGACGCCATGAGCGATGCCACGCCCAGCGAAGAAGAAATGAACCGCCGCCACGCCGAGAAGATGGCGAAGCGCAAGGCGGCGCGCGCCAAGATCCTCGCCACCAAGACCGAGGAGCGCGGCCTCGTCATCGTTCACACCGGCACCGGCAAAGGCAAATCGACCGCCGCCTTCGGCATGGTGATGCGCTGCCTCGGCCACGGCATGCGGGTCGGCATCGTGCAGTTCGTCAAGGGCGCCTGGGACACCGGCGAGCGGCATGTGCTGCAGCGCTTCCCCGAGCTCGTCACCTGCCGCGCCATGGGCGAGGGCTTTACCTGGGAGACTCAGGACCGCGCCCGCGACATCGCCGCGGCGCGCGCCGCCTGGGAGCAGGCGAAGGCGATGATCGCCGATGCCGCTTATCGCCTGGTGCTGCTCGACGAGCTCAACATCGTTCTGCGCTATGACTATCTGCCGATCGCCGAGGTGGTGGAGACGCTGCGCGCCAAGCCACGCGGGCTGCACGTCGTCGTCACCGGCCGCAATGCCAAGCCCGAGCTGATCGAGCTCGCCGATCTCGTCACCGAGATGACGCTGGTGAAGCATCCCTTCCGCAGCGGCGTCAAGGCGCAGCCGGGGATCGAGTTCTGAGATGCGCCGAACGCCGTCGCTCATGCTGCAAGGCACCGGCTCCGATGTCGGCAAATCGCTGCTGGTCGCGGGGCTGGCGCGCGCGCTGACACGCCGCGGCCTCGCCGTGCGGCCGTTCAAGCCGCAGAACATGTCCAACAATGCCGCGGTCACCGCCGATGGCGGCGAGATCGGCCGCGCCCAGGCGCTGCAGGCCCGCGCCTGCGGCATCGCGCCCCGTGCCGACATGAACCCGGTGCTGCTGAAGCCGCAATCCGACAGCGGCGCGCAGGTGGTGGTGGCGGGCCGCGTGCTCACCGCCGCCAGCGCCCGCGACTATCACGCGCTGAAGCCGGCGCTGCTGCCGCGCATTCTCGAGAGCTTCGAGCGGCTTGCGGCGGAGGCGGACATCGTGCTCGTCGAAGGCGCCGGCAGCGCCGCCGAGGTCAATCTGCGCGCCGGCGACGTCGCCAATATGGGCTTCGCCGAGGCGGCGGACGTGCCGGTGGTGCTCGTCGGCGATATCGAGCGCGGCGGCGTCATCGCCGCGCTCGCCGGCACGGTGGCGCTGCTGGAGCCGGCGGAGCGCGCCCGGCTCTCCGGCTACATCATCAACAAGTTCCGCGGCGATCCGCGCCTCTTCGACGGTGCGCTCGACCTCCTGCGCGCGCGGACCGGCCTCGACTGTCTCGGCGTCGTCCCGTTCTTCGCCGCCGCCCGCGATCTCCCGGCCGAAGACAGCATGGCGCTCGATTCGGGAGCATACCCTCCCCCCTCGAGGGGGAGGGAAGGGAGGGGGGCAGACGCGCCCTCGCTCCGCATCGTCGTCCCGCGCCTGCCACGCATCGCCAATTTCGACGATCTCGACCCGCTCGCCGCCGAGCCTGGTGCCGCGCTGGAGCTGGTGCCGCCGGGCCGCGCCTTGCCGCTCGCCGATCTCGTGCTGCTGCCCGGCTCCAAGGCGACGCTTGCCGATCTCGCCGAGCTTCGCCGCAACGGCTGGGACATCGACATTCTCGCCCATGCGCGGCGCGGCGGTGCCGTGCTCGGGCTCTGCGCCGGCTATCAGATGCTCGGCCGCCGCATCGCCGATCCCGACGGCATCGAAGGCCCGGCCGGTGCAGCGCCGGGGCTCGGCCTCCTCGATGTCGAGACGGTGCTGACTGGCGAGAAGATTCTGGTGGAGGCGAGCGGCATCGAGCTGCTGGGCGGCGCGCCGGTCAAGGGCTATGAAATGCATGTCGGCCGCACCGATGGGCCGGGCGCGGCGCGGCCGATGCTGCGTCTCGGCGCGCGCGCCGACGGCGCGGTTTCGCCCGATGGCCGCATTGCCGGCTGCCATCTCCACGGCCTCTTCGCCGGCGATGCCTTTCGCCGCGCTTTTCTCGCGCGGCTCGGCGGCCGCAGCGATGCCGCGCTGCTCTACGAGCAGCGCATCGAAGCGACGCTCGACGCGCTCGCCGACCATCTCGAGCGCAGCCTCGACATTCCGCGCCTCCTGGAGATCGCGCATGCGCGCTAGCGTCTGCCGCGGCCGCTCTCGTCTAGAAGCGGATACCGTTGCGCGCGAGGAAGGCGGCGAGCACCACGGCGCCGAGCAGCACGCAGGCGATGACGTAAAGCCGCAGCGCGCGCGCGATGTCGGCGACGGTGGCGCGGGCGCGGCCGTCGCCGAGCCAGGGGTCGTTCACCAGCTCGCCGAGATAGCGCCGCGGCCCCGCCAGCGCCAGGTCGAGCGCGCCGGCGGTGGCGGCTTCGGGCCAGCCGGCATTGGGCGAGCGGTGCTTTCCCGCATCGCGCAGCATGATGCGGAAGGCGGGTCCGGCGTGCGCCTTGGGCAACGCCAGCGCCGCCACCGCCAGCAGCATGCCGCTGAACCGCGCCGGCACCAGGTTGAGGAGATCGTCGAGCCGCGCCGCCGCCCAGCCGAACTGCCGGTAGCGCGCCGTCTTGTGGCCGATCATGCTGTCGAGGGTGTTGACCGTTTTGTAGACGAAAATCCCGGGCAGGCCGAACAGCGCATAGAACAGTGCCGGGCCGACGACGCCGTCGCTGAAATTCTCCGCCAGGGATTCGATCGCCGCGCGCGCCACGCCGTACTCGTCGAGGCTTTGCGGATCGCGCCCGACGATGTGCCGCACCGCCTCGCGCCCGCCGACGAGGCCGCCGGCGCCGAGCCCGTAGCGGACCGCGGCGACATGGTCGAAGAGGCTGCGCTGCGCCAGCAGCACCGCCACCACCACCGCTTCCACCGCCCAGCCGAAGCGGATCAGCCGCAGCACCACTGCGAGCGCGGCACCGATCGCCGCCGCCGCCAGGACCAGCACCGCCACGGCGAGAATGCCGCGCGCACGCCGCACCCCGTCGGCGCGCCACTCGCGGTTGAGGCGCTCATCGAGCCAGGCGACGGCGCGCCCCACCAGCACCACCGGGTGGGGTACGGTGCGGAACGCCACCGGCACGTCGCCGACCACCATATCGAGCGCCTGCGCCGCGAGCAGCAGCAGCAGCGGGTCGACCGGCGAGGCGAAGAGCAGCATGGGCGGCGTGCTATGGCCGCCGCCGATGGCGGCGTCAACCGCCGGCAGCGACAGGAGCAAAAATGAACACAGGAGTGATGCTTTGCGGCCACGGCAGCCGCGATGACGAGGCGGTTGCCGAGTTCGAGCGGCTGGCGGCGTCGCTGCGCGTGCGCCTCCCGGCGGTCGACATCGCCACCGGCTATCTCGAATTTGCCCGGCCCACCATTCGCGACGGGCTGGAGGCGCTGAAGGCGCGCGGCGCCCAGCGGTTGCTGGCGATCCCCGGCATGCTCTTCGCCGCAAGTCACGTGAAGAACGACCTGCCTTGGGAGGTCAACAGCTTCGCCGCCCAGAACCCGCTGCTGGGATTGCGCTTCGGGCGCGAGCTGGCGATCGAGCCGAAGCTGCTTGAGGCGGCGGCCGAGCGCATCGCCGAGGCCGAGCGCCGCGGCACCCGCGCCATCCCGCGCAGCGAGACGCTGCTGCTCGTCGTCGGGCGCGGCACCACCGATCCCGACGCCAACGCCAACATTGCCAAAGTGGCGCGGCTGCTCTGGGAAGGAATGGGGTTCGGCTGGGCCGAGACGGCGTTCAGCGGCGTTGCCTATCCGCTGGTCGAGCCGGCGCTGCGGCGCAGCCTCGGCCTCGGCTTCCGCCGCGTCATCGTCTTTCCCTATTTCCTCTTCACCGGCGTTCTGGTGAAGCGCATCTATGCCGCCGCCGACCGGGTCGCCGCGCGCCATCCCGAGATCGAGCTGCTGAAGGCGCCCTATCTCAGCGATCATCCGCAGGTGCTCGACTGCTTTGCCGACCGCGTCGCCGAGACGGTGGACGGCGAGCCGGCGATGAACTGCACGCTTTGCAAGTACCGCACCCGCATCCTTGGCTACGAGGCCGACCAGGGCGCGCCGCAAGCGGCGCATCACCATCACGTCCGCGGCATCGGCACCGATGGCGACCGCGCCGCGGCGCATCCTCATCAGGGCAACGGCCAGGAACATCATCACGACCATGGTCACGGCCACGATCACGCGCACCACCCGCCGCCGCGGAACGGCGCAAGCGAGGACTGAGCCTTGGCGGCGGCGGCGCTCTTCGATGCCTATGTCATGGTCGATTGGAGCGCCGCCGCCGTGCCGCGGCTCGGCCGCGACAGCATCTGGATTCACGAGCTGCGCCGCCGCGGCGACGCGCTCTCGGAGACGCTCTCGATCAACCTGCCGACGCGGGCAGAGGCGCGCGAGCGGCTGCGCGACCTGCTCGCTGGCCATCTTTCCGCCGGCCTCGCGACGCTGGTCGGGTTCGATTTCCCGTTCGGCTATCCCCACGGCTTCGCCGCGCGGCTCGGGCTTGGTGGCCCTGCCTGGCGCGGGGTCTGGGAGCTGCTTGCCGCGCGCATCCGCGATGAAGCGGACAACCGCAACAACCGCTTTGCGGTGGCGGCCAAGCTCAACCGCGAGATCAGCGGCGGCGCGGCGCCGTTCTGGGGTTGCCCCGCGGCGGCGGCCGGCGAATTTCTGCAGCCGACGCATCACCGTTCGCACGGAGCGCTCGACCTTGCGGAAAAGCGCCTTGCCGAGGCGCGGATCAAGGGGCCCCAGCCGGTCTGGAAGCTGGTCGGCGCCGGCGCCGTCGGGAGCCAGGCGCTGACCGGGATCCCCGTCGTGCATTGGCTGCGCCGGCACCCGAGCCTGGCGGAGGCCTGCGCCGTCTGGCCGTTCGAGACCGGGCTTGCCGTCCCGCACCCGCCGCCGCGCCCGCGCATCATCCTGGCGGAAGTCTACCCGTCGCTGGTCCGGCCGGTTCTGCGCGACGGCGAGGTGAAGGACGCGGCGCAGCTGCGCACCATCGCCCGGCACTTCGCGACGCTCGACGCGGCGGGTCGGCTGGCCGCGCAATTCGCCGGCCCTCCCGACCTCTCCGCCGAAGACCGCGCGCGCATCGAAGCGGAGGAAGGCTGGATTCTCGGCGTTCCCCGGGAGGAGCCGCCCGCAGCCACGCGGCAAGCGCCGCCGCCGCGCTATGCCTATCTGCGCGATCCCGATGCCATCTACCGCCAGTCCTTCGCGCGCATTCGCGATGAGGTCGATCTCTCGCGCTTTCCCGCCCAGCTCCATGCCCTGGTGCTGCGCCTCGTCCATGCCGCCGGCGAGCCGGCGCTGGCCGGCGACCTCGTCTGGTCCGAAGGCGCGGCGGCTTCCGGTCGTGCCGCGCTCGCCGCGGGCGCGCCGGTCCTGGTCGATGCGACCATGGTGCGCGCCGGCATCATTGAGCGGCGCTTGGCGCAGAAAAACCGCGTTCTCTGCTTCCTCGGTGACCGCCGCGTTCCCGGCCTTGCGCAAAAATTCGGCACCACCCGCGCCGCCGCCGCCGTCGAGCTGTGGCGGCCCCGGCTTGCCGGTGCCGTCGTCGCCATCGGCAATGCGCCGACCGCCCTCTTCCATCTGCTCGAGATGGTGGCATCCGGCGCGCCGCGGCCGGCGCTGGTCCTCGGCTTTCCCGTCGGCTTCGTCGGCGCCGCCGAGGCCAAGGCGGCGCTGGCGGAAAATCCCTTCGGCCTTGCCTTCATCGCGCTGCGGGGCCGGCGCGGCGGCAGCGCGCTGGCGGCGGCGGCGGTGAACGCGCTGGCCGGGGACGCGCCCTGAACCGGGGCGAGGCGGCGAAAATGCGGCGCGAAACCAGTCGCGTGCCCGCCACGCGTTCTCTATCTTCTCTCCCTCGCGCGGCCTCTTCGACGATCCCTGTCGGGTTCGGCGGCCCGCGATCGAAAGGGAATGACGTCCATGACGCCCTGGCTTGCCGTCATCGGCATCGGCGAAGACGGGCTTGCCGGTCTCTCCGCGGCGTCGCGCGCGCTGGTCGACAGCGCCGAGCTGCTGGTCGGCGGCGAGCGGCATCTGGCGCTGGTGCCGACCGGCGCGGCCGAGCGCCTTCCCTGGCGCCAGCCGCTCGCCGACACCATCGCGCTCATCGCCGCGCGGCGCGGCGCGCGGGTGGTGGTGCTGGCGAGCGGCGATCCGCTCTGCTACGGCGTCGGCTCGACCCTGGCGCGCCATTTCGCCGCCGGCGAGATGCTGGTCCTGCCGCAGCCCAGCGCCTTCAGCCTCGCCGCGGCGCGTCTGCTCTGGCCGCTCGAAGGCTGCGTCACCCTCAGCCTGCATGGCCGCGCGCTCGAGAGCCTGCGCCTGCATCTCGCGCCCGGCGCGCGGCTGCTGCTGCTCACCACCGATGGCGATACGCCGGTCCAGGTGGCGAAGCTGCTGATCGACGCCGGCTGGGGGCCGAGCGCGATGACCGTCTTCGCCCATATGGGCGGCGAGCGCGAGCGGCGCATCGATGCCGCCGCCGAGAGCTGGCCTTTGGGACGGATCGCCGCGCTCAACACGCTGGCGGTCGAGTGCAAGGGGGGGCCCGCCGCGCGTCCGCTCTCGCGCCTTGCCGGGCTTCCCGACAGCGCCTTCGAGCACGACGGCCAGCTTACCAAGCGCGAGATTCGCGCCGCGACCCTGGCGGCGCTGGCGCCGCTGCCGGGCGAGCTGCTCTGGGACATCGGCGCCGGCAACGGTTCCGTCGCCATCGAGTGGCTGCGCGCCGGCCGCGACATGCAGGCGATCGCCGTCGAGCGCGACACGGCGCGCTGCGCCCAGATCGCGCGCAATGCCGCTGCGCTCGGCGTGGCGGAGCTGCGCGTCCTGCACGGCGCGGCGCCGGCGGCGCTTGCCGATCTGCCGGCGCCGGACGCGATCTTCATCGGCGGCGGGGTCAGCGAGCCGCTGGTCTGGGAGGCGCTGTGGCGTGCGCTGAAGCCGGGCGGAAGGCTGGTTGCCAATGCGGTGACCTTGCAGGGCGAGGCGGAGCTCCTGCGCCGCCAGCAGCGCCATGGTGGCGAGGTCGTCCGGCTTCAGATCGCGCATGCCGAGCCGATCGGCGGCTTTCACGCCTGGCGCGCGCTGATGCCGGTCACGCAGCTCATTCTGGCAAAGCCGCGGGACCCCGCGCCGTGATCGAGCGCTGGAGCGCCGGCTGGCGCCCCTATGCGCTGCTGCTGCTGCTCTCGCTCGGCCTCTATCTTCCCGGCCTCGCCGCGCTGCCGGTGACCGATCGCGACGAGGCGCGCTTCGCCCAGGCGACGCGGCAGATGCTGGAGAGCCACGACTTCCTCCACATCCGCTTCCAGGACGAGGCGCGCAACAAGAAGCCGGCCGGCATCTACTGGCTGCAGAGCGCCGCGGTGGCCGCGCTGAGCACGCCCGAAAGCGCCGCCATCTGGCCTTATCGGCTGCCCTCGCTGGCCGGCGCGCTGGTCGCGGTGCTGCTCACTTTCGCCTTGGGGCGCGTGCTGGTGGGCGGGCCCGCGGCGCTGCTCGGCGCGGCGCTGCTCGGCGCTTCCATCGGCGTCGTCGTCGAGGCGCATCTCGCCAAGACCGATGCGGTGCTGCTCGCCACCGCGGCAGCGGCGCAAGCTGCGCTCGGCATCCTCTACGCCGCGGCGCGGCGCGGCAGCGCGCCGGCGCCGCGGCGCTGGGCGGCGCTCTTCTGGATCGCGCAAGGCGCGGCGATCCTGGTGAAGGGGCCGATCGTCCCCTTCCTCAGCCTCCTTACCGCCGGCACGCTGTCGCTGGCCGATCGCGACGCGCGCTGGCTGCGCGATCTCCGTCCGCTCTGGGGCGTGCCGCTGATGCTGGCGATCGCGCTGCCCTGGTTCGTCGCCATCACGCTGGCCACCGGCGGCGCGTTTCTCGGCGAAGCGGCGGGCCACGATCTCTTCGGCAAGATCGTCGGCGCGCAGGAGGCGCATGGCGCCTGGCCCGGCTACTACCTGCTGCTGCTCTTCGTCACCTTCTGGCCCGGCGCGCTGCTGCTGGGACCGGCGGCGGCTTGGGGCTGGCAGGCGCGCGGCGAGACCGGCGCGCGCTTTCTCCTCGCCTGGGCGCTGCCCTTCTGGTTCGTGCTCGAGCTGGTGCCGACCAAGCTGCCGCACTACATCCTGCCGGCCTACCCCGCGCTGGCCCTGCTCGCGGCGCGCGGCGCGCTGGCGCTGGCGCATGGCGAGTTGCGCCGCCGGCGCTGGCTCGATGGCATTGCCGGCGCGCTGTGGCTCGCCGTCACCTTGGCGCTGGCGGCGGCGCTGGTGCTGCTGCCGCTACGCTTTGCCGGCGCGCTCGATCTCGCCGGCGTGGTCGCCGCCGCGATTCTTGCGGGGTTCGGCACGCGCCTGGCGCTTGCCGTCTGGCGCCGCGGCGGCAGCGGCGGGATTGCCGTGCGCGCCGCGCTCCTCGCCTTGCTGGTCCTGCCGCCGACGTTGGCGCTGGTGGTGCCGGCGCTGAACGGGCTGTGGCTCAGCCGCGCCGCCGCGGCGCTGGTCGCGCAATACCATCCGCCGCCGGGCGCGCCGATCGTGGCGGTGGGCGACAGCGAGCCGAGCCTCGTCTTCCTGCTCGGCACCGCGACGCGCGAGGTCTCGCCCGATGCGGCGGCGCAAGTGATCGCGTCCTCGCCGGGTGCTGCGGCGCTGGTGAACGGCGCCGACGATGCCGCATTCCAGCAGGCGCTGAAGCAGCGCGGCTGCGCGGCGCGCGCGCTTGGCCGCGTCGGCGGGCTCGACTATTCCACCGGCCGCGCCCTGGCGCTGACGCTCTATACCGCGGGGCCGGGATGAGCGGCCGGCTCGTGGGCCTCGGCGTCGGTCCCGGCGATCCCGAGCTGCTGACCTTGAAGGCGCTGCGCCGCCTGCGCGAGGCCGCGGTCGTCGCCTATCCCGCGCCCGAAGGCGGCGCCAGCTTCGCGCGCCGCATCGTCGCGCGCTGGCTCTCGCCGGCGCAGCGCGAGATCGTGATCGCCGTGCCGATGGAGAGCGCGCGCTTTCCGGCTCAAGCCGTCTACGACCGGGCCGCCGCCGAGCTCGCGGCCGAGCTCGAAGCCGGGCGCGACGTCGCCGTGCTCTGTCAGGGCGATCCCTTCTTCTACGGCTCCTTCATGTATCTCTTCGCGCGCCTCGCCGGACGCTTTCCGGTCGAGATCGTGCCCGGCGTCGCCTCGCTCGCCGCCGCCGCGGCGGCGGCGCAATGGCCGCTCGCCTCGCGCATGGATTGTCTCTCGGTGCTGCCCGCCTCGCTGCCCGAGCCAGTGCTGCTCTGCCGTCTCGCCGAGGCCGACGCGGTCGCCATCATCAAGCTCGGCCGCCACTTCGCCAAGGTGCGCGCCGTGCTGGAGCGGCTCGGCCTCGCCGAGGCCGCGCGCTATGTCGAGCATGCGAGCCTTCCCGACGAGCGCGTGCTGCCGCTCGCCGCGGTGAAGGACGAAGAGGTGCCCTATTTCTCGATGATCCTGCTGCATCGCCGCGGCGCGGCGCTCGGATGAGCGGCCTGCCGGCGAACGCCGCCATTCTCGTGCTCGGCCCGAGCGCGCTGCCCCTGGCGCAGCGCTTGAAGTCATTGCTGCCCGGCGCGCGCCTCCATGCGCCGGCGGCGCGCGGCCTTCCCGCCGACATCGCCTTCGACCACGCCGCCGCGCACATCGCCGCGCTCTTCGCCGCCGGCACGCCCATCATCGGCCTGTGCGCCGCCGGCATTCTCATCCGTGCCGTGGCGCCGCTGCTCGACGACAAGCACCGCGAGCCGCCGGTGGTCGCGGTGGCGGAGGACGGCTCGGCGGCGCTGCCGCTGCTCGGCGGCCATCGCGGCGCCAACGCCATCGCCCGCGCGGTGG
>DASQSR010000181.1:0-8775 GCA_035642295.1 Allostellaceae bacterium
CCGACGAAAGAGACGACGAGCGACGCGCTGCGGACGACGTCGGGCGGCGTCTTCATCACCTTCAGCATCAAGGTCGGCATGAACACGATGATGGCGTAGTAGCAGAACATATAGGCCATCATCCAAACCAGAGCGGTGACGGTGATCGGCAGCAGCCTGCCCCGAAACATCTTGAGCAGAGTTGCGCGATTGCGCGCCGCCGGCGGCAACCCGCCGCTCTTCGCCTTGCGGTCGTATTCGAGCCAGACTTTCGACTCGGGCATGAAGAAGCGGATGAACACCATCAGCACGATCGGCGAGCCGCCGGTAAGCAGCGCAACGCGCCAGCCCCAGTCGAGGCTGAAGCTGGTGATTGCCCAGATGGCCACGATCGACGCGCTCGCCGAGGCGATGACGGCGCTGCCCTGGATGAAGGCGCTCCCCAGGCCGCGCCGATCCTTGTTCCAGGCCTCGTTGAAGAGAACCATTCCCGCGCCCCACTCGCCGCCGAGCCCGATGCCGGTGATGAGGCGGAGGATCGCAAGCGACGCATAGTTCCACGAGAAGGCGGAAGCGATCGCGCCGAGAGAGAACATGCCCAAGGTGAGCTGCAGCGCGCTCTTGCGTCCGAGCCTGTCGCCAAGCCAGCCGAACAGAGCGCCGCCGATCACCGAGCCGATCAGTGTCAGACTGGTGACGCTGGCCACCTGCGCCAAGGAGATGCCGAGCGATTTCTGGATCGATCCCATGAGGAACGGCATGACCAGCACGTCGTAGAGATCGAGGGCGAAGCCGAGCATGCAGGAGGCGATGATCGCGATGCGCTCGCCGTTGCTGTAGGTGCTGGTCGAATTCATAAGCGTTCTCCCTAGATCCGTCCCGGGCCGCTTCTGACCGGCGTTTGGCGCCCGGGCTGCACTACTTGGCGTTCGACGATGTGTGGGGCCTTCAGCGCGCGGCGCGCCGTTCCTGATAGGTCACGATTTCGCCGTCTGGAAGACCGGAGAGAGCGTCACGATGTCGCCCAGCCGCGCATAGTTCGGTCCGCCGAGCCGCGCGATCGGATCGAGCTCGGCGGTGTCGATCTTGCCAAAGCGCAGAAGCTCGTCGCGGATGTGGAACAGGAGAACCTCGCCGACGATCAGGCGGCTTCTCGTCTCGCCGAATTCGATGCAGTGGCGCAAGCGGCATTCCATCGCGATCGGCGCCGCCGCGAGGCGCGGCACTTTGACCTGTTCGCTCGCGATCGTCTCGAGGCCGAGCTCATCGACCTCGCTCACTTCCGGCGCGAATTCGGCCGAGCTCAGATGGACGGCTTCGGTGAGCGGGCCGTCGGCGATGTGAACGACATAGTCTTCGCGGGCGAGAATGTTCATCGCCGTGTCTTTGTAGATCCCGCCCTTGCGGCCGATGCTGATCGCCAGCAGCGGCGGTTTCGGCGACACGAAGGTGAAGGCGCTGAACGGCGCGAGATTGACCTTGCCGCCAGCGGAGAGAGACGACACCCAGGCGATCGGCCGCGGCACCACGATCCCGGTGAGCAGCCGATAGGACTGTTCCGCTTCCAGGTCTCGCGCGACGATGCGCAACGATCATCCTCCCAACGACGGCAATGACTGGCGATTTTGCCGGGAAACTGCACCCCGCCCCGGGGCCCGTCGATTGAATTCGCTCGAATCTGTCCATAATGTGGACAGGGAATGCGAGACGCCGCTGCGGGGAGCAAGGTTGGCCAAGGCGAGGGTAACGGCTGTTGACGTCGGTGCCGTCGCGGGCGCGCAGAGTGTTCGCCGCGCCCTCGCCGTCCTGCGGGCGCTGGCGGAAGGGCAGGAGGCGGGCGTCGGCCTTTCCGATGTCGCCCGCACCACCGGCCTCAGCCGGCCGACGGTGCACCGGATCGTGCGCGCCCTGATGGAGGAGGGCCTCGTCGAGCAGAATGCGCGCAATCACCGCTATGCCATCGGCGAGCAGGTATCGATCCTCGCCTTGGCGCGACGCTCGCGCTCGCCCTTGCTGCTCGCCGCCCAACCGCATCTCGACCGTCTCGCGAAGGAGATTGGCGACACCCTGTTCCTGACGGTCATGGCCGGCTCCGACACGGTCTGCGTGGCGCGCCGGATCGGCGCGTTTCCCATTCAAGTCCTGTCGATCGAAGTCGGCGCGCGACGGCCGCTCGGCGTGAGCAGCGCAGGCATCGCACTGCTCGCCGCTTTGGCGCCCGACCATGCCGCGGCGATCGTGATGCGCAACAAGTTGCGCTTCAGGAGCTATCAGGTAACCCCGAGCGCCGTGCTCGACCAGGTGCGGGTGGCGCGGCGCCGCGGCTACGAGGTTCGTCCGATCGGGTTGGTGCCCGGGACCAAGTCTCTGTCGGTCGTGGTGCGGGACGCAGCCGGCGCGCCGGTCGCCGCTCTGACGATTTCCGCCATCGTCGACCGGCTACCGCCTCGCCGCGAGTGCCAATGCGCCGCTCGGCTGCGGGAGGCCGCAAGAGAGATCGAACGCACCTTGATCCGTGCGTGACGATGCGGCGGTTCGGCTTAAGGCCGGACCAGGAAAACGATGAGCAGGGCGACGCCGCCGGCGATCAGCATGTACTCGAATGTCGGCGTCGTACTGCAATCGAGGAACAGCCTGTCGAGCAGCGGGCACATCTGCTGCCTCCTTGATGTCGGCGCTCACCCTCCCTCGCGACCTTTCCCTTGATTCTAGGGAACCGCGGTCGCGCGCGGTTATGGCATAAAGCGGCCACCAAGCTCTTTCGTCGGCAATTTGTCGGGCATTTGTCGGGCCTTGTCGCTGCCCACGACCGGTTTCCGCCTTACACGCTTTTAACTACTCGCCGGCGGCGCGGCCTCTTATCGTCGCGCCCCATCCGGACCGCGGGCGGCGCCACGAGGCGCGTGCGACGCGCCGGCCATGACCAAGAAGTCTCAAGGAGACCGCCGGGAATGCGCCCCTTGTCCTTCCTCTCTGGCAGCCTTGCTGCCGTCCTCGTCCTGGCGCTCGCGCCGCTGGCCTTGGCCGCCGCAGCGCCGTCCTCGACGCGCGGCCTCTGGCTCGTCACCAACTATCCCGCGATCACCGCGCGCGCCGGCGAGACGACGACGCTGTCGCTCAAGGTGGAGAATGCCGACCTGCCGCCGGAACGCGTCGAGCTCGCGGTCGACGACGTGCCGGCGGGCTGGAAGGCGGTCTTCCTCGGCGGCGGCAGCCCGGTCGAGGCGGCGATGCCGGCGACCAACAACAGCGTGCCGTTGCAGCTCCGCCTCGACATTCCTGCCGGCGCTGCTGCGGGCACGCACCGCCTGCTGCTGCATGCCACCGGCGCCGACGTCAAGAGCGACCTGCCGGTTGCCATCACCATCGGCGCCGATCTGCCGGCGAAGCTCGAGATCAAGCCGCAGCTGCCGTCGCTCAGCGGCGATCCCACCACCAGCTTCGATTATCAGTTCTCGGTCAAGAACGACAGCGACAAGGACCTGGTGGTGAAGCTCGGCGCCGCGGCGCCGGAAGGCTTCCGCACCGATTTCACCGAGTCCTACGGCTCGCAGAAGATCAGCTCGATCCCGGTGGGCGCGGGCAAGAGCCGCGACCTCAAGATCAGCGTTCATCCGCGCGATGACGTGCCCGCCGGCGATTATCCCGTCCGCGTCCGCGCCTCGGCCGAGCAGGCGGTTGCCGAGACCCAGCTCACCATGCACATCACCGGTGAGCCGAAGCTCGCCCTCACCGGCGACCAGGGTCGTCTCAGCGCCGATGCCGAGGCCGGGAATGAGACGCCGATCAGCCTCGTGCTGCGCAATACCGGCACCGCGCCGGCCAACGACATCGATCTCTCCGCCTCGCCGCCCGAGGATTGGAAGATCAGCTTCCAGCCGAAGAAGGTCGAGGTCCTGGGCCCGGGCCAGAAGCGCTCGGTCGAGGCGCTGCTGACGCCGTCGGCCAAGGCGATCGCCGGCGACTACATGACGACGATGACGGCGAGCAGCGAAGGCGCGTCGAGCAGCGCCGATTTCCGTATCACGGTCTCGACCTCGACGCTCTGGGGCGTGGTCGGCATCGGCATCATCGCCGCCTCGCTGCTGGTGGCGGTGGGCGCGGTGGCGCGCTACGGACGGCGCTGAGCGATGGCGACGGACGAGACCGTCATCGACGCTCGCGGGCTGCGCAAGCTCTACGGCGCCGTCGCCGCCGTGGACGGCATCGATCTCACCGTGCGCCGCGGCGAGATCTTCGGCCTGCTCGGACCCAACGGCGCCGGCAAGACGACGACGATCCTGATGCTGCTCGGCCTCACCGAGGTGAGCGGCGGCGCGCTGCAGGTGCACGGCCTCGACCCGCGGCGCGATCCGCTCGCGGTGAAGCGGCGCGTCGCCTACCTGCCGGATTCCGTCGGCTTCTACGACACGCTCACGGCGCGGGAGAATCTCCGCTACATCGCGCGGCTCCTGGGACTGGCGCGCGGCGAGGTGGCCGGTCGCATTGACGACGCGCTGCGCCGCGTCGGCCTCGACGGCGCCAAGGACCTCAAGACGGCGGCGTTCTCGCGCGGCATGAAGCAGCGCCTCGGCCTTGCCGAAGTGCTGCTCAAGGGCGCCGACATTGCCATTCTCGACGAGCCGACCTCCGGCCTCGACCCGCAGGCGACGATCGAGCTGCTCGACATCATCCGCGACATGAAGCGCGACGGCATTGCCGTGCTGCTCTCCTCGCATCTGCTCGACCGCGTCCAGGCCGTGTGCGACCGCGTCGCCCTCTTCCATCAGGGACACATCGTGCTCCAGGGCACGGTGGCCGAGCTGGCGCAACAGGTGCTGGGCGGCGGCTTCAGCCTCGAGCTCGCCACCCAAGGCCCGGTGCCGGTCGCGGCGGTCGCTTCCGTTCCGGGCGTGCAGCGCGTCGTCGAGCGCGGGCCGGGACGCTGCCTCGTCATCGCCGATCGCGAGCTGCGCCCCGCGCTGGCGCGCGCGGTGCTGGCGGCCGGCGGCGCGCTACTGCAACTCGTCGCGATCGAGCCGAGCCTCGAGACCATCTATCGCCGCTATTTCGAGCAGGCTGCCCATGGCCAGGCGTAGCGGCTCGCCCTGGACCGGGCTCGGCGCGGTCTTCGTCAAGGAGCTCGCCGACCATCTCGCCAGCGCGCGGATGCGGATCCTCGAATGGCTGGTGCTGCTCACCGGCATCGGCGCGGTCTACACCGCCATCCAGGACCTCAAGACGACGACCTCCGAAGATCCGTTCCTGTTCCTGCGCCTCTTCACTCACGCGCACCAGCCGCTGCCGTCCTTCGTCGCCGTGCTGGGCTTTCTCATCCCGCTCGTCGCCATCGGCCTCGGCTTCGATGCGGTCAACAGCGAGTTCAACCGCCGCACCTTGAGCCGCGTTCTGGCGCAGCCGATCTATCGCGACGCGCTGCTGCTCGGCAAATTCCTCGCTGGCCTCGCCACGCTGGCGATCGGCCTCGTCTCGCTGTGGCTGCTGATCATGGGCTTCGGCCTCGTCATGCTCGGCGTCCCGCCCAGCGGCGAGGAGATGCTGCGCGGCCTCGCCTTCCTCCTCGTCGCCATCGCCTATGGCGGCCTTTGGCTGGCGGTGGCGCTGCTCTGCTCGGTGCTGTTCCGCTCGTCCGCCACCGCGGCGCTCGCCGCGCTCGGGCTCTGGCTGCTGATGAGCGTGCTGTGGCCGGTC
Source organism: Allostellaceae bacterium (assembly GCA_035642295.1). Classification (GTDB taxonomy): domain Bacteria; phylum Pseudomonadota; class Alphaproteobacteria; order ATCC43930; family CGMCC-115725; genus DAHUYF01. The sequence goes on from DASQSR010000181.1 coordinate 5,671, forward strand.
ATCGTGCGCTTCCTCGGCCAGGCGATCTATCCGCCATCGCCGGCGGAGCTGCTGCTCGGCGCGCCCGATTTCGCCCGGCTCAGCTTTCAGCAGGCGATGTCGCGTCTCTCGCCGAACACCCTCTTCGGCGAGGCGCTGCTCGGCATTCTCCATCCCGGCACGCGCGCCCTCGGCCCGGTCTTCCTGGCGCAGCTCGAAGGGGCGCTGATGGGCGCGCCGCTGCCCTTCCTGCAGAGCCTGCTGCTGGTCTGGCCGCAAGTCACGGGCCTCGTCGCCGGCGCCATATTCCTCTTCGTCGGCGCCTATGTCGACTTCCAGCGGCAAGAGGTTCGCGCTTAGCGGAAGTTGTCAGTTGTCGGTGATCAGCTGTCAGTGTGGCCGAGCCGCTGACAACTGACTACTGACAACTGACCACTTTCTTGCTAGCGTCCGGCTTGCGACGAGACAGGGAAGCCGGTGCGAAGCCGGCGCTGCCCCCGCAACTGTAAGCGGCGAGATCGCGGCAAGACAGCCACTGGCCGGCGCGAGCCGGCCGGGAAGGCGCTGCGGTCGACGACCCCGAGCCAGGAGACCTCCTTGTCGCAAGGTCTACGCCGATGATCCTCGGGCGGAGGAACGTCTTGCCGGTTCCAGTCGATTCGAGTCTTTCTGCGTTCTCCCAAATACGCCTGCCGCACGTCAGCCTCGTGCTGGGCGGCGCTCGCTCGGGCAAGAGCCGCTATGCCGAGGCGCTGGTGGCGCGCGCCGCGCCGCGCGCGCTCTATCTCGCCACCGCCGAGGCGGGCGATGAGGAGATGGCCGAGCGCATCCGCCAGCATCGCGCCCGCCGCGGCGCGCTCTGGGAGACGCTGGAGGAGCCGCTGGCGCTAGGCGCCTCGCTCCGCCGCGAAGCCCGCGCCGACCGGCCGATTCTGGTCGATTGCCTCACGCTCTGGCTCGCGAACCTGCTCGCGGCTGGACGCGCGGTCGATGGCGAGATCGCGGCTTTGCTCGAAGCGCTTCCGGATCTCGCCGGTCCCGTCGTCTTCGTCGCCAACGAGGTCGGCCTCGGCATCGTGCCGGAGAACGCGCTCGCCCGCCGCTTCCGCGACGATGCCGGGCGCCTCAACCAACAGCTCGCCGCGTGCGCCGAGCGTGTCGTGTTCATCGCCGCCGGCCTGCCGCTGGTGCTGAAGGAGAGCGGCTGATGCGCAAGCTTCCCGCCACCATCGTCACCGGCTTTCTCGGTGCCGGCAAGACCAGCCTCATCCGCCATCTCCTTGCCTATGCCGAAGGACGCCGCCTCGCGCTCGTCATCAACGAGTTCGGCGAGCTCGGCATCGACCGCGAGCTGCTCCTCGGCTGCGGCGTCGCGGGCTGTCGCGACGAGGACGTGATCGAGCTCGCCAATGGCTGCATCTGCTGCACCGTCGCCGAGGATTTTCTGCCGACGATCGAGCGCCTGCTGGCACGCGCCGCGCCGCCCGATCACATCGTCATCGAGACTTCGGGCCTCGCCTTGCCGAAGCCGCTGGTGCAAGCTTTCGCCTGGCCCGAGGTGAAGGCGCGCGCCACCGTCGACGGCGTCGTCGCGGTGATCGACGCGGCGGCGCTGGCGGCGGGGCGATTCGCGAGCGATCCCGCGGCGCTCGCGGCGCAACGGGCAGCGGATCCCGCGCTCGACCACGACAATCCCCTCGAGGAGGTGTTCGGCGATCAGCTCGCCGCCGCCGATCTGGTGCTGCTCAACAAGGCGGACCTGCTGCCGCCCGGCGCGCTCGACGCCGTCGAGGCCGCGTTGCGCGCGCGGCTGCGGCCGGCGGTGAAGCTGCTGCGCAGCGAAGGCGGCGCGGTGCCACCCGGCCTGCTGCTCGGTCTTGCGGCGGCGGCCGAGGAGGATCTCGCGAGCCGCCCCTCGCATCACGACCTCGACGGCGTCCACGATCACGACGATTTCGAGAGTTTCGTCGTGGCGCGCGGTCCTGTCGCCGATCTCGAGCGCTTCCTCGATCGCATCGGCGCGGTTATCGCGGCTCACGACGTGCTGCGCCTCAAAGGCTTTCTCGACGTTCCCGGCAAGGAGTTCCGCCAGGTGGTGCAGGCGGTCGGCGAGCGGCTGCAGCACTATTTCGACCGCCCCTGGCGCGCCGGCGAGGAGCGCGCGACGCGCCTCGTCGTCATCGGCCGCAAAGGCCTCGACCGCGCCGCCATCGCCGCGGTGCTCGGCGCGTGACAGCATGCATCTCCTAGCCGCAACGCCCGGCCGCATCGAGGACGGCAGCGTCGCGGTCGATCTCGGCCAGACGCCGGGCGAGATCGTCGTTCTGTCGGCGGCGGACAGCGAGCTCGCCTGCCTCGCCGCGGCGCAGCGCCGGCTGGTCGCGAGCGACCCCGGCGCCGCGCGCCTCCGCCTCGCCAGCCTCTTGCGTCTCGGCCACCATTATTCCGTCGACCGGTATGTCGAAACCGTGCTCTCCGAGGCGCGGCTCGTCGTCGTTCGGCTGCTCGGCGGCACCGCCTATTGGCGCTACGGCGTCGAGCGCCTCGCCGAGCTCGCGCGCGACCGCGGCCTGAAGCTGGCGCTGCTTCCCGGCGATGATCAGCCCGATGCCGAGCTCGCGGCGCGCTCGACCCTTCCCGCCGAAGCGGCGCGTCGCCTCTGGCGCTATCTCGCCGAAGGCGGCATCGGCAATGCCGAGGAGTTCTTGCGCTATGCCGGAAGCCTTATCGGCCGTTCCCTGGCTTGGCGCGAGCCGGCGCCGCTGCTCCGCGCCGGGCTTTATTGGCCGGGCCGCGAGCATCCTTCCGTGGCGGAACTGCGCGCGGCGTGGCGCAGCGAGGCGCCGGTCGCCGCCATCATCTTCTATCGCGCGCTGGTGCAGGCGGGGAATCTCAAAGGGATCGACGCGCTGATCGCGGCGCTCGCCGAGCGCGGATTGAACCCGCTACCGCTCTTCGCGCTCTCGCTCAAGGATGCGCAGGCGGCGGCGATCATCGCCGCTGCGCTTGCCGAAGCGCCGCCCGACATCGTCCTCAACGCCACCGGATTTTCCGTGGCGGCGCCGGGCGAGGCGCACCGCGCCGGCGTACTCGAGGCGGCGGACTGCCCGGTGCTGCAGGTGATCT
>DASQSR010000182.1:0-11195 GCA_035642295.1 Allostellaceae bacterium
TGTCGAGCGTGCTCCCGCCCGCGGTCTCGGCGTAATCGAGATAGCTGGCGCCGAGACCCAGCGAGACGCCGTTATCCGCTTTGCGGATGTCGAACTCATCGGCGGCGGCGCCGCGCGCGGGCAGAGTCGCGGCGAGGGCGACGAGTGCAACAGCAGCCGGGCGGAGCGGGCGACGCTGCATAGGGCCCGATTATAGGCGAAAGCGGAACCCGCGATCCACGCCGCTGCCGGAGCGACGGGAAGGTCGCTCGCTCATTTCGGCCGGCCGTAACGGCCGGTGAGTGTCGCCTTTGCCAGCGTGTGGAAGTGGATGTTGTAGCCGACATAGGCTGCCGACGCGTTGGCATCGGCGTCGAGGTGATCGACGTCGAGGGCGTAGAGCGTCATGATGTAGTGGTGCGGCTTGTCTCCCTTGGGCGGGCAGGGGCCGCCAAAGCCCGCCGTGCCGAAATCGGTCCGCCCTTGCACCGCGCCTTGCGGCATCAGATTGGCCTTCGGGTCGCCGGCATTCTCGGGCAGGTGCGTGGTGCTGGACGGGATGTTGAACACCACCCAATGCCACCAGCCGCTGCCGGTCGGCGCGTCCGGGTCATAGATGGTCAGCGCGAAGCTCTTGGTGCCGGCCGGAGCGCCGCTCCACTGCACCGCCGGCGAGATGTTCTTGCCCGTGCAGCCGAAGCTGTTGAGCACGTGCTCGTCCTTGATCGTCGCGCCGTTCTTGATGTCGGGGCTCGACAAAGTCATCGCCTCGGCCGTCCCCGCCGTGAAAAAACCGAGCGCCGCGATCGCGGCGATCACCGTCATCTTGCCCATTTGTTCCTCCCCTTGGTCGGGCCCTTCTCGCGATTGTGGCAAGGCGCGAGCGGGCCACCCCCAGTAGAGGGAAGCATAAGGGCACCCGCGAAGCGACGTCAATTGCGGCGACGGCCGATACGAGCCGCATTCCGGCCGTTTCCCGGTGCTTTTCCCCGGGCTTGATGGCCTTGGCGGCGCACCCCACATAGCGTTACGGCGATGCCGTCGGGATCGCCAGGGTGGTATGGGCGCCGCTAGGGCCCGCTGGACTCGCTCGCCGGAGGAGGTCAGATGTCGCGTTTGTCGCTGTTCAACTCGCCCCTGCTTCTGGGCTTCGACCATTTCGAGCGCGTCGTCGACCGCGTCAGCAAGGCGGCCGCCGATGGCTACCCGCCCTATAATGTTGAGCAGACCGGCGAGAACAGCCTGCGCATCACCCTCGCCGTGGCCGGCTTCTCGATGGCCGATCTCGCGGTGCAGATCGAGGACAACCAGCTCGTGGTGCGCGGCAGGCAGGTCGACGACAAGGATCGCGTCTATCTCCACCGCGGCATCGCCGCGCGGCAATTCCAACGCTCCTTCGTTCTTGCCGACGGCATCGAGGTCGCCGGCGCGTGGCTCGACAACGGGCTGCTCAATATCGATCTGAAGCGCCGCGTCATCGCGCCGACGATGCGCACGATCGAGATCAAGAACGTGACCAAGCCGCGACAAACACTCGAGCAAATGACGGCCAACGACGTGACGGCCAAGGACGGCGCCTGAGTCGCCCGAACGGGGAGGAGGAAGGACAAGGACGGTGCCGGTCTGAAGCGGCGGCGCCGGGAAAGGTGACCCTATGAATCAGGTTGAAAAGCTTCGCCAGATCACGCCGAAAGAGTTTGCCCTCCTCGGCATGCAGGACATCGCCTATATCCGCCGCGTCCTCGTCGAGGGAGGTATCGGTTTCGCCATCCACGCGGCCGATGGGACCCAGGTTGCCGTGCTCCCCGACCGGGCGACCGCTTTCGCCACCGTGCGCCAGCACGATCTGGAGCCGCTCAGCGTTCATTGAGCAGGAGGAGGGCCGGGCCTGCGGCATCGTGGCCCTGTATCTAGTCCGGGTTCGCCGAACGTCCCGCGCCCGACTCGACGTGATCTACAAAATCTTGATTCAACCGAGGTTCGACCGCGGTGATCGGCCCCTCGGCTACCGCCTATAGCGTCAGTCGCAGAACGTCCCGCGGCCGACTCGGGCTGACCCTACCAGATATGGGGGGCGGTTCAGGCGGCGTGGCTCGCCGCCCGGTCGGTCAGCAGCGCATAGAGCGCGTCGGCGCTGTCGGTGCCGCGCAGCTTCTCGCACACCGTCTTGTCGCGCAGCAGGCGTGAAATGCGCGCAAGCGCCTTCAGGTGATCGGCGCCCGAGGTCGCCGGCGTCAGCAGCAGGAAGATGAGGTCGACCGGCTCGCCGTCGATCGCCTCGAAGTCGATCGGCTTTTCGAGCCGCGCGAAGATTGCGTGCAGCTTGGCCAGATCCGGCATCCGCCCATGGGGGATCGCGGTGCCGTGCCCGATGCCGGTGGTGCCGAGGCGTTCGCGCTCGAGCAGCACCTCGAAGATGGCCCGCTCATGCTTGCCGGTCGGTTGCGCCGCGCGTTTGGCAAGCTCTTGCAATGCCTGACGCTTATTGGCCGCGCGCAGATTGGCCACGACGCCGGCGGGCGTGAGGATATCGGTGATTTCCATCAGGACGTCGTGCCTCTTTCGCCCCGGCTGCCGCCGCCGGCGAGATCGGGATCGATCCAGCCGATATTGCCGTCGCGGCGGCGGTAGACCAGATTGAGGTTCCCGTGCGCGCTGTTGCGGAAGAGTAGCGCCGGAAGGTCGGCAAGGTCGAGCCGCATCACCGCCTCGCTCACCGAAAGATGCGGGATGCTGGTGCGCATTTCGGCAACGATCAGCGGCTCATGGCTGCCTTCGTTGGCGCCGTCATCCTCGGGCGGCTCGGGCGCCAGCACGTAGTCGGTCGCCGGCTCCGGCGCAGGGCCGGCCTCCTCGCCGGCCTTTCCGCCCTTGTGGCGTCCGCGCAGCCGTCGCTTGTAGCGGCGGAGCTGCTTTTCCAGCCGCAAGGCGGCGTCGTCGAAAGCGGCATAGGCATCGGCGGCCTCGCCATGGCATTGCACCGTGAGGCCGCGCCAGGCGTGCAGCGAAATGTCCGAAAGAAAGAGATGCCGTTCGTGGCAGAAAACCACGTGCACCTCGATCGCCCGGCCGAGATATTTGTCGGCAATGGCCGTGGTCGCCGTCTCGGCGTGGCTGCGCAGGGAGTCGCCGACATCCATTTGCTTGCCCGTAACCGTGACTTGCATGGGCTCCTACCGGACCGACAGGGGCTTCCGTCTCTATTGGAACGCTTGGGGGTGCCGGCCCTCCCGCGGGCTGCCCCTTATGGGCGTGCCCGCATGGAGTGTCAAGCAGCCTCGGGGGCCCGTTCCAGACCGGCTCCTAGAGCGTCAGGGCGCGGGCGCGACGGCGCTGTACCGAGGATGGAATGCGCATCGCTTCGCGATATTTGGCGACTGTCCGCCGCGCAATGTCGATGCCCTCGCGCAACAAAATCTCGACGATCCGATCGTCCGACAGCACGTCCGGGCCTTCGGCCTCGATCAGGGCGCGAATGCGATAGCGCACCGCCTCCGCCGACAGCGCTTCGCCGCCGCTGGCGGCGGCGATGGCGGAGGTGAAGAAATATTTGAGTTCATAGATGCCGCGCGGGCTCGCCATGTATTTGTTGGAGGTGACGCGGCTCACCGTGCTCTCATGCATCTCGATCGCCTCGGCGATATCGCGCAGCACCAGCGGGCGCAGGTGCTGCACGCCGTGGCGGAAGAAGCCCTCCTGCTGGCGTACGATCTCGGTCGCGACCTTGAGGATGGTCGTCGCGCGCTGGTGCAGCGCCTTCGCCAGCCAGTTCGCCTGCTGGTAGCGTTCGGCGAGATAGTCCTTCTCCGCCTTGCTGCGCGCCGCGCCCGCCACTTCGGCATAATAGCGATTGTTGACCAGGACGCGCGGCAGCGTCTCGCTGTTGAGCTCGATGGCGAAGCCGGAGCCTTGCGGCCGGACCAGCACGTCCGGCACCACCGGCTCCGCGGCGGCGGTGTCGAAGGCCAACCCCGGTTTGGGATTGAGCGCCCTCACCTCGGCCACCATGTCGGCAAGGTCGTCGGCATCGACGCCGCACAGCTTCATCAGCGCTGCGGCATCGCGGCTCGCGAGCAGCGGCAGGTTGTCGACCAGCGCCTGCATTGCCGGGTCGAGCCGGTCGCGGTCCTCGAGCTGCAAGGCGAGGCATTCGGCGAGATCGCGCGCAAAGATGCCCGGCGGGTCGAAGCGCTGCAGCAGCTTCAGCGTCGCCGCGATCCGCTCCCGGGCGCAGCCGAGGCGCTCCCCCACTTCGCCAAGATCGCCTTGGAGATAGCCGGCATCGTCGACCATCTCGATGAGATGCGCGCCGATCATGCGGTCGACGGGATCGACAAGATCGACCGAGAGCTGCGCCAGGAGATGATCGCGCAAGGTGGTCGGCCGCGTCAGCGTCTGATCCAATCCCGGCAAGGTCTCGCTCGATTGCGGCCGCGGCGCCGGGCTTTGCCAAGCCGAGGGATCACCGGCGAGATCGCGCGCAAAGATGCCCGGCGGGTCGAAACGTTGCAGCAGCTTCAGTGTCGCCGCGATCCGCTCCCGGGCGCAGCCGAGGCGCTCCCCCACTTCGCCAAGATCGCCTTGGAGATAGCCGGCATCATCGACCATCTCGATGAGATGCGCGCCGATCATGCGGTCGACGGGATCGACAAGATCGACGGAGAGCTGCGCCAGAAGATGATCGCGCAAGGTGGTCGGCCGCGTCAGCGTCTGGTCGAGCCCGGGCAGCGTCTCGCTCGCCTGCGGCCGCGGTGCCGGGCTCTGCCAGGCCGAAGGATCGCCCGCCAGATCGATGCTGCCTTCGCCCTCGCTGCCGGCGACCGCGTCCCACGCCGCCGCGTCTTCGCTTTCCTCCGCCACCGCGGCGGTCTCGGTGTCGCCGCCGCCATCGGCCGGTGCGTCGTCGCGCTCGAGCAGCGGGTTCTGCTCGAGCTCGCCCTCGATATAAGCGGAGAGCTCCATGTTGGAGAGCTGCAGCAGCTTGATCGCCTGCTGCAGCTGGGGCGTCATGACCAGCGCCTGGGTCTGACGGAGATCGAGCCTCTGAGAAAGCGCCATGATAGGGGCTTATAGCTCGAAACCGGCCATGCGTGCAAATATCGGGCCAAGTCCTTGACGGAGCGTTAAGCACCATGCGGTTGCCGGTTTCGCTCGGCCGGCGAGAGCCCATGCTTCAAGGGTTTTTAACCAACTCGCGGTAAGCCGGTAGCGAGCGGCGGCAGCGACGGCGCCGCCGGGCGGAGACGATCGGCGATCATGGCGAGCGGCGCAGGCGGCGGCGAAAACGGTTTGGCGACGCCGATGGGCGTCGCCCGGCTGTCGAAGATGATGTTCGACGGCGAGGATCTGACGCCGCTGTGGCGCGAGCTCATCGGCCGCTACGTCTATCGTCATGACGATGCCGCGGCGCTCATGGACCTCGCCACGGTGGAGCAGCTGTTCGGCAATCTCGAGGACGGCTTGGCGCGGCAGCGCGAAGCGCTGGAGCTCTGCCGCCTCTATCGCTCGCCGGGCTCGGGCGTGGCGCCGCGCCTGACCTTGCTGGCGTTTGCCGCGCCGGGCGATATCGGCACCAACACGCCGCTCGAATTCCTGCTCGAGGGCTCCGACGTGGCACTGGCAACGCTCTATGTCGTGCCTGGCCTGCCGCTGCCGCAGTCCGTTCCCGGGCACGATGTCGCTTTCGTCGCCGTCGGCGAGTCCGATACCAATCGCGAGATCCTCGCCGAGATCGAGCAGCTTCTGGCGCGCTGGTCGCGCCCGGTGCTGAACCGCCCCGACCGCATCCGCCAGCTGTCGCGCGAGCGCCTCTTCGCGCTGCTCGACGGCGTGCCGGGCCTCGTCATTCCCATGACGCTGCGCCTCGACCGCGTCAGCCTCGAGCGGCTCGCCGCCGGCGCCGTCGCCGTCGGCGACCTGCTGCCCGACGGCGCTTTCCCGCTGATTGCCCGGCCCGTCGACTCCCATGCCGGCCGCGGCCTCGCCAAGCTGGACCAGCCGGCGGCGCTCTCCGCCTATCTCGCCGAGCGGCGCGAGGACGAGTTCTATCTCTCGCGCTTCGTCGATTACCGCGGCGGCGACGGGCTCTTTCGCAAGTACCGGATCGTCTTCATCGACGGCGCGCCCTACGCCTGCCACATGGCGATCGCCGATCAATGGATGATCTACTACCTCAACGCCGACATGAAGGGGAGCGCGATGAAGCGGGCCGAGGAGGCGCGCTTCATGACCGAGTTCGACGACGGCTTCGGCCGCCGCCACGGCGCCGCGCTTGGCGCCATCGCCGCGCGCGTCGGCCTCGACTATTTCGGCATCGATTGCGCCGAGACGCCGGACGGCAAGCTCCTGCTGTTCGAGGCGGACATCGCCATGATCGTCCACGCCATGGATAGCCCGGCGATCTTTCCCTACAAGCCGCCGCAGATGCGCAAGGTGTTCGACGCCTTCTGCGCCATGCTGCGCCGCCGCGGCCGGCCCGCTGCCGGCGCCGCATGAACCGGCGCGACGCTTCCCTCTCGCCGGGGCGCGCGAGCGACACGCTCGATCCCGCCGATTGGGAGGCCTTGAGGCGCAGCTTCCATGCCGCCATCGATCAGGCGCTCGACCGGCTCCGCGACATTCGCCAGGAACCCGTCTGGCGCCCGACGCCGGAGGCGGTGAAGGCGCGGCTCGGCGCGCCGCTGCCGCGCCAGCCCCAATCGCTCGACGCCGTCGTGCAGCGCTTTGCCGACGACATCCTGCCTTACGGCACCGGCAACATCCATCCGCGCTTCTTCGGCTGGGTGCATGGCGCCGGCAATCCCGCCGGCGCGCTGGGCGAGGCGCTGGCGGCGCTGATGAACTGCAATGTCGGCGGCCGCGACCACGTCGCCGTCTATGTCGAGCGCCAGGTGATCGACTGGTGCAAGGCGATCTTCGCCTATCCCGCCGCCAGCAGCGGCCTCCTCACCAGCGGCACGTCGATGGGCACGATCATCGCCCTCGCCGCGGCGCGCGCCGCCCTTGCCGAGGTCGATCTGCGCCGGCTCGGCATGGCCGCCTCGCCTCGCCCTCTCGTCGGCTACGCCTCGAGCGAGGCGCACAGCTCGATCGCCAAGGCCTTCGAGCTGCTGGGCTTCGGCCGCGCGGCGCTGCGCCTCGTGCCGGCCGATGCCGCATTCCGCCTGCCGTTGCCGCGCCTTGCGGAGATGATCGCCGCCGACCGCGCTGCGGGCGCCCAGCCTGCCGTGGTCGTCGCCTCGGCCGGCACCGTCAATACCGGCGCCATCGACGATCTCGCCGCCCTCGCCGCGCTCTGCCGCGCCGAGGGCCTCTGGCTGCACGTCGATGCCGCGTTCGGCGGCCTTGCCGTGCTGACGCCGGACTTCGCGCCGCGCCTCGCCGCGGTCGCCGAAGCGGATTCGATCGCCTTCGATTTTCACAAATGGCTGCAGGTGCCCTACGACGCCGGCTGCGTGCTGGTGAAGGACGAGCGCGCGCATCGCGCCGCCTTCGCCGACCGGCCCGACTATCTGGCGCCGGGGAAGCGCGGGCTTGCCGGCGGCGAGCCGTGGTTCTGCGAATTCGGGCCCGAGCTGTCGCGCGGCTTCCGCGCGCTCAAGATCTGGTTCACCCTCATGACGCACGGCGTCGATCGGCTGGGCGCGGTGATCGCGCGCAATTGCCGCCAGGCGGCGCTGCTCGGCGCCGCGGTGGCGCGCGAGGCCGATCTCGAGCTGCTGGCGCCGGTGAGCCTCAACATCGTCTGCTTCCGCTTCCTGGCACAGGGGCTCGACGCGGCGGCGCTCGACCGGCTCAACGAGGCGATCGTCGCCGAGCTGCAGCTCGCCGGCATCGCCGCTCCGTCCACCACGCGGATCGGCGGCCGCGCGGCCATTCGCGTCGCCCTCACCAATCACCGCACCGGCGATGACGACCTCGGCGTGCTGCTGAGCGCCGTGCGCCGCATCGGCCGCGACCTGTCGGCGGCCGCCGCGAAGACGCGGCTCGCCGCGGTCGAGGCGCAATGAGCACGATCGCCTTCGCCCGGCTCGGCGATCTCTTCGCGCCGCTCGAGCAGCTCCTCGCCTCCGGCGGCGACACGCGGCTCCGTCTCGATCCCGCCGCCCGGCTCAACTTCTATGGCTGCCGGCCCTATCCGCGGCCCGAGGCCTTCACCTTCGCGTCATCGACCGCGACGTCGATCTCCGAGCGCGCCTTTGCCGAGGCCGAGGCGGCGCGCGCGGACCTCGTCCGCGCCGCGCTGCGCCACGGGCTCGAGCCCGCTTTCGACGCGCGCGTCGAGGCGTTGCGCGCCGAGCTGCTGGCGCTGCTCGGCCTTTCCGGCAGCGGCACCGAGATCGTCTTCTCGCCGTCCGGCACCGACAGCGAGCTGCACGCGGTGTTCGTCGCGCGCGCGCTCCTCGGCACGCCGATGACCAGCATCATCGCCGCCGCCGACGAGACCGGCAGCGGCGTCGCGTCGGCGAGCTGCGGCCGCCACTTCAACACGCTGACGGCCCAGGGCGTCGCCGTCGCGAAGGGCGACCCGATCGCCGGCCTCGCCGAGGGCGTTGCCAGCCTCGGGCTGCCGCTGCGCGCGACGGGCCGGCCGCGGCCGCCGGACGAGATGGACGAAGCCGCGCTGCGCGCCGTCGCCGAGACGGTGGCGTCTGGCCGCAATGTGCTGCTTCATGTGATGGATCATTCGAAGCTCGGCGCCCAGTGCCCGAGCCGCGCCGCGCTGGAGGAGATCGCCCGGCGCTGGGGCGGCGCGGTGCAGGTGGTGATCGATGCCTGCCAGATGCGCCTTGGCCGCTCGCGTCTTGCCTGGCATCTCGCGCAAGGCCATCTGGTGCAGATCACCGGCTCGAAATTCTTCACCGGGCCGCCGTTCAGCGGTGCGCTGCTGGTGCCGCAACCGCTCGCCCGGCGCCTTCGCGAGGCTGCCGGCTTTCCCTCCGGCCTCGGCGACTACACCCAACGCAGCGACTGGCCCCCCGCCTGGCCGGGCATTCGTGCCGGCCTCGTCGAGCGCGCCAATCTCGGCCCGCTGCTGCGCTGGATCGCGGCGGCGCGCGAGATGCGCGACTATTTCGCCGTGCCGCTCGCCTTCCGCCGCGCGGCGCTTCAGCGCTTCGCCGCGGTCGTGCCCGACCTCATCGCCGCGGAGCCGGCGCTCGCGCTCTTGCCGGAGGAGCCGCGCGCTTCTGCCGGCGCAGACGAGGAAATGGCGGCGCCGACCATCTTTCCCTTCCTGGTGCGCCGCGCCGGCCGCGCGCTCGCGCCCGCCCCGTGCGGCGTCCTCTACCGTGCGCTCAATGCCGATGTCTCGGCCGTGCTGCCGGCGACGCTGCCGGACGCCGAGCGCCGGCTCGCGCTGCAGCCCTGCCATATCGGCCAGCCGGTGCCGATCGCCGAGCCCGGCGGCGGCGCGATCGCCGCGCTGCGCATCAGCGCCGGCGCGCGCGTCGTCTCGGAGAGCTGGTCGGCCGCCGGCGACGCCGCATCGTTCGCCAATCTCGCGGGCGAATTCGCGCAGATTCGCACCATTGTCGCCAAGCTCGCCCTGCTGCTGCGCCATTTCGATGCCGTCGAGCGCGCCTTCGCCACCACGCAGGTGGCCGCCGCCTGATCTCGCCTTGGCCGTCCTTCCGGTGCTACATCTAGCGCGAGGAAGCCGGGGGACGTTGCCATGGAGATCGTGCTCGACGCGCACACCAGCCTGCCGGAGGACGGCACCGCCGGTCTGCTGATCGCCCGCCTCTGGCGGCCCGGTGCCGAGCCCGGCCCTGCCGTCGCCGTGCTGCGCCAGGACGGCGTCTTCGCCTTGGGCCGCGAGGCCCCGACCGTCGCCGATCTCATCGACGCCGACGATCCCGCGGCGCTGGCGCGCGCGGCGCCGGGCGAGCGCGTCGGCAGCATCGCCGAGCTTCTCGCCAACACCGCCGCCGCGCGGCGCCGGCCGGACCTGCCGCATTTCCTCGCGCCCATCGACCTTCAGGCGATCAAGGCGGCGGGCGTCACCTTCTGCGAGAGCCTGCTGGAGCGCGTCATCGAGGAGCAGTGCAAAGGCGATCCCGCCGCCGCCGACGGCGTGCGTCGCACGCTGGCGGAGGAGATCGGCGCCGATCTCGCCCGCATCAAGCCGGGCAGCGCGGCGGCGGCACGGCTCAAGGCGGCGCTGGTGGCGCGCGGCCTCTGGTCGCAATATCTCGAAGTCGGCATCGGGCCCGACGCCGAGATCTTCACCAAGGCGCAGCCGATGTCGGCGGTCGGCACCGGCGCCGGCATCGGCCTCCATCCCGCCTCGGTGTGGAACAATCCCGAGCCCGAGCTGGTGCTGGTGGTGTCGAGCCGCGGCGCGATCGTCGGCGCGACGCTCGGCAACGACGTCAATCTGCGCGATTTCGAGGGGCGGAGCGCGCTGCTCCTCGGCAAGTCCAAGGACAACAACGCCTCCTGCGCGCTCGGCCCGTTCATCCGCCTGCTCGACGCGAGCTTCACGCTGGACGACGTCCGCGCCGCGACCATCGGCCTCAAGGTCGAGGGCGAGGACGGCTTCGTCCTCACCGGCGAGAGCTCGATGCGCCGCATCAGCCGCGATCCCGTCGAGCTCGTGGCGCAGACCATCGGCGCCGTGCATCAATATCCCGACGGCTTCGTGCTGTTCTGCGGCACGATGTTCGCGCCGACCGAGGATCGCGGCGCGCCGGGCCAGGGCTTCACCCACAAGCCGGGCGACCGCGTCACCATCTCCTCGCCGAAGCTCGGCGCGCTCGTCAACCGCGTCGATACCAGCGACCGCTTGCCGCGCTGGGAGTTCGGCACGCGCGCGCTGATGCGCAATCTCGCCCGCCGCGGCCTGCTTTAGCGCGGCGCGCCGGCCGCGTCCGGCCGCCGGCGGAGGGTTTCGAGGAGTTCGGCGGCGAACAGCGACAGCGTGTCGTCGCGCGCGCCCATGACGACGATGCGGTCGCCGGGACGGGCCAGCGCCGCGAGCCTTTCGCCGCACGCTGCGCGATCGGCGAAGACCTCGGCCTGGCGGCCGCGCGCCGCCACGCCCGCGGCGACCTCGGCGCTGCCGACGCTGCGGTCGACCGTGCCGCCGAAATAGACCGGCTCCGGCATCACCAGAACGTCGCTGTCGCCGAGATGCCGCGCGAAGCCGTCGATGAACTCCGCCTTCATCTTGCGCAGCGGCCCGTAGCCGTGCGGCTGGAACATGACCAGAAGCC
>DASQSR010000183.1:0-4145 GCA_035642295.1 Allostellaceae bacterium
ACGCCGCCCGGCGCGCACAGCTCCTGCAGCCGGGCCGCCAGATTGACGCCCTCGCCATAGATGTCGTCATCGCTGTCGATGACGATGTCGCCGAGATTGACGCCGATGCGGAACAGGATCCACTGCTGGCGCGCCATCGCCGCATTGCGTCCCGCCATGCTCTGCTGGATGACGACGGCGCAGCGCACCGCCTCCACCGGGCTGTCGAACTCGGCGAGGAAGCCGTCGCCCATCCATTTGACGAGGCGGCCGTGATGATCCGCAACCGCCGGTTCTATCAGCTCGCGTCGGTGACGCTTGACGCGTGCGAGCGTCCCCTCCTCATCCAGCCCCATCAGGCGGCTGTAGCCGGCGATGTCCGCCGCCAGGATCGTTGCCAGCCTGCGGGGGCGTTTCGGATCATCGCCGCCCTGCATGGCGCTGCCACTGCGCGAATTGGAGCAGCATAGTCCCGGTCGCGGGCGCGTGACCATGGTTTACTTGGCCGCCCTGGGCGCTTTGCAAAGGCGCGGGGCACGCCTGCGGCGGGCCCGCTTGTGAGCCGCGCGCGCTTTGCCTAGGCTTCCGGCAACGAGAGTTCGCGGAAGGGGAAGGGCCATGGAGCACGCTTACGTCTATGATGGTCTGCGCACGCCGATCGGCCGTCATGCCGGCGGGCTCGCCCCGGTCCGGCCCGACGATCTCCTCGCCGGCGTGATCAAGACGCTGGTCGAGCGCAATCCCTTCAAGCCCGGCGATTTCGAGGACGCGGTGGTCGGCTGCACCAATCAGGCCGGCGAGGATGCGCGCAACGTGGCGCGCCACGCGGCGCTCCTCGCGGGGCTGCCCACCGCCATCGGCGGCCTTACCGTCAATCGCCTCTGCGGCAGCGGGCTCGCCGCCGTGGTCGACACCGCGCGCGCCGCCAGCTGCGGCCAAGGCGATCTCTTCATCGCCGGCGGCGTCGAGAGCATGAGCCGCGCGCCCTTTGTCATGGCCAAGGCCGAAAGCCCCTTTAGCCGCGAGATGAAGGTGTTCGACAGCACCATCGGTGCGCGCTTCCCCAATCCGCGCATCGCCAAGGCTTATGGCCAGGACACGATGCCGGAGACCGCCGACAATGTCGCGAAGGACCACGGCATCAGCCGCGAGGTGAGCGACCGCTTCGCCCTCGCCTCGCAGGAGAAATACGCCCGCGCCAAGGCCGCCGGCTTCTACGAGGCGGAGCTGCAGCCGGTGACGGTGGCCGGGGCCAAGAAGGGCGCCGAAACGGTGGTCGCGCAAGACGAGCATCCCCGCCCCAACACGACGATGGACCGCCTCGCCGAGCTGAAGCCGCTCTTCGCCGGCGGCGTCGTCACCGCCGGCAATGCCTCGGGCATCAATGACGGCGCCGCCGCGCTCATCATCGGCAGCAAGCGCGCCGGCGAGAAGGCAGGAAAGGCGCCGATCGCCCGCATCCTCGCCGCCGCCGTCGCCGGCGTCGAGCCGCGCGTCATGGGCCTCGGCCCGGTGCCGGCCTCGCGCAAGGCGCTGGAGCGCGCCGGCCTCAAGCTCGGCGACATGGACGTCATCGAGCTCAACGAGGCCTTCGCCAGCCAGGTGCTGGGCTGCCTCAAGCTGCTCGAGGTCTCCTTCGACGACGAGCGCGTCAATCCCAATGGCGGCGCCATCGCCATCGGCCATCCGCTCGGCGCCTCGGGCGCGCGCTTGGCGCTCACCGCCATCCGCCAGCTGCAGCGCACCGGCGGCCGCTATGCCCTCGTCACCATGTGCATCGGCGTCGGCCAGGGCATCGCCGCGGTGATCGAGCGGATGGGCACGGCATGACGGGCGCCGCTCCCGGCGGCGCCGCCCTCCGTTTTCCGCATGAGACGCCGCCGGCGCCCGGCGCCGCGATCGAGGTCGCGCCGGGCCTGCGCTGGCTGCGCATGCCACTGCCCTTCCAGCTCAACCACATCAATCTCTGGCTGGTCGAGGACGGGCCGGGCTGGACGATCATCGACACCGGCATCAACAACGCCGCGACCAAGGGGCTCTGGGAGCAGGTCTTCGACGGCGCGCTCGACGGCCGCAAGGTGACGCGGCTCATCTGCACCCATTACCACCCCGACCATATGGGCCTGGCCGGTTGGCTGACCCAGCGCCTCCAGATCGAGCTCTGGACCACCCCGGGCGAATGGCAGCACGCCCGCGAGGCGATCGCCGACCGTCCCGGCACTTTCCAGGACGACCTCATGTCCTTCTATCGCCGCATCGGCTTTGCCGATCTCGAGGCGACGCTCCGGGAAGGTCGGCCGCAGGGCTACCGCACGCTGGTGACGCCCGTGCCGGAGCGGTTTCACCCGTTGGCCGACGGCATGGAGCTGGCGATCGGCGCGCGGCGCTGGCGCGTCATCATCGGCCGCGGCCATGCGCCGGAGCATGCCTGCCTCTATTGCGCCGAGCTCGATCTCCTCATCGCCGGCGACCAGGTGCTGCCCAAGATCTCGCCCAATGTCAGCCTCTGGCCGCGCGCCGCCGATCAGGACCCGCTCGGCAGCTTCATCGCCTCGCTCGCCACCCTGAAGCGCGCCGTTCCCGACAGCGCCTTCGTTCTGCCTTCGCATAATCTGCCGTTCTTCGGCCTCCATGCGCGCCTCGACGAGCTCCAGGCGCTGCACGAGGCGCGCCTTGCCGAGATCGTCGAGCATTGCCGCAAGCCGCGCACCGGCGCCGAGATCGTGCCGGTGCTGTTCCGCCGCGCGCTCGACGGCCACCAGATCGGCTTCGCCATCGGCGAGACCATGGCCCATCTCGCCCGCGCCGTCGCCGACGGCGCCCTCGCCCGCCACGAGCGCGAGGATGGCGTGTGGATGTTCGAGCGGGTCTAGGCGAAGGCGTCAGTGTTCGTCCGCGGCGTCGGAGGCAGGAGGCTAGCCGGTGCAGCTTTCGCGGTTGCTGAGCAACCGCTGACGCCGCCACGGACGAAGGCGCTGCGCGCCTTCGCCTAGGGTCTGTACTCATGAGCTGAAGCCGCCAATGTCGGCGATGTTGCGCATGGCGGATTCAAGCCCGAGATAGCACTGCTTCCGGACGTGACCCGAAGCCGACATTAGGGTGCAGTACTGGCCATTCGCTGCCGCAGTACTTTTGGCCAGGCCTTTACCAGACGAAGGGGATCAGGCGATATCGCACCGTCTTTTGGTATTCGACATATCCCGGCAGGTGTTTCGCAAGAAACCGCTCTTCGTTGAGGAGCCGCCATGCGAGGACGGGCATCATGACGACAATTGCGGGGAGTCCCCAATACGAGCCGAGCGCGAGAGGCGTGCCAATGAGCCAGAAGACCACTCCAGTGTACATCGGGTGGCGCACGATCGAGTATGGCCCGGTCGATATGACCCTCTGATCCTTAGCGATCTCGACCGTTCCTGAAGCAAAGGAATTTTCACGGAAAACAAAGAACACAAGATAGCCGCTGGCTATGATTAGAAAATCTCCAAACACAGCAATCGCTGTTGGTACGTGGGACCAGCTCCAGCGGTGGTCGAGCCCTGGGATCACCAAAAGAGCCATCATGCCAAAATTGGCAAGCGACATGATAAGTTTCTGCGATTTCCCCTTTTCTGCTGTCGGCCCAGCGCTCATCCGGCGCTCCAGGAGCTTCGGATCATGAGTCCACAGATACCCTGTGATGACCGCGCCGCAGCCTGCGAAGATCGCCAAAAAAACCCACGCCTGAAAAAACTTCAACGTCCCCGCGGGAAGAAAGAGTGCTATTCCGAAGATGGCCAGCACCTGGGCAAATCCACGTATAGATTTTGCTCTAAGGTCATTCACGCCATGGCCAGAGTTCAAATTCCGCATGGGACGGGGTCCATCATTCCGCTGATCCGAGAAAATTAGGCGGCATAGATGGGGGGTCTCTAATCGAGCGTCGTGCGATAGCGCGAGATCGCCAGTGCCGAGATCACCGTCAGGAATATCCCAAGCGCGAGCAGGCTCGGCCAGGATTGGTCGATGCCATACCCCTTGAGGACAGCGCCGCGGACAACGCGGAGAAAATGCGTGACGGGAACTGCGGTGCCAATGGCCTGTGCCCAGACGGGCATACCGCTGAACGGAAACATGAAGCCCGAGAGCATCATCGACGGCATGAAATAGAAGGTCGCGTACATATTGGC
>DASQSR010000184.1:0-3092 GCA_035642295.1 Allostellaceae bacterium
CGTGATCCTCGGCATCGGCAGCGACCTTATCGATATCCGCCGCATCGAGAAGACGATCGCGCGCTGGGGAGGGCGCTTTCTCGACCGCGTCTTCACCGCCGAAGAGCGCGCGCGCTCCGACCGGCGGGCCAACCGCGTCGAGAGCTATGCCAAGCGCTATGCCGCCAAGGAGGCCTGCTCGAAAGCGCTCGGGACCGGTTTTCGCCGCGGCGTCTATTGGCGCGATCTCGGCGTCGTCAATCTGCCGGGCGGGCGCCCCACTCTGGTGCTGACCGGCGGCGCGCTGAAGCGCCTCGAAGCGATGACGCCGCCGGGCATGACCGCGCGCATCGACGTGACGCTGACCGACGAGCCGCCAATTGCTTCGGCCTTCGTCATCATTTCCGCGGTGCCGCCGCCGTGAGCTGCGCAGGACTCTGCGGCGCCGCGCGGCGGCCTTGCCCTTGACTTCGCCGTCGGGCCTTCGCTTAATCCACGCCTACCGGCGATCTCTCTGTCCAACAAAATCTCTAATTTCAACGTGTTAGCGGGCGCCCTTAATGAAAAACAAGGCCTCCGACGGCGTCGTCGAGACGATCAAGACGCTCGTCTACGCGGTGGCGATCGCGATCGTCATCCGCACCTTCCTCTATGAGCCCTTCAATATCCCCTCGGGCTCGATGGTGCCGACGCTGCTGGTCGGCGACTATCTCTTCGTCTCGAAATTCTCCTACGGCTACAGCCGCTACTCGCTTCCCTTCGGGCTGCCGCTGATTTCGGGACGCCTCTTCTTCCACTCGCCGCGCAGCGGCGACGTCGCCGTCTTCAAATATCCGCGGGATCCCTCGGTTGACTACATCAAGCGGCTGATTGGGCTGCCCGGCGACCGGATTCAGGTGATCGAAGGCGTTCTCTATATCAACAACGTGCCCTCGAAGCTCACCCGCGTCGGCAGCTATGTCGATTCCGAGACCGGTGCGCTGCGCCAGGAATACATCGAGACGCTGCCCGACGGTGTCCAGCATCCGATTCTGCTGGCGTCGCGCGACTACACGCCACCGCCGCCGCGCTGCGACAATCCGGACGAGATGAGCCGCGACGTCGAGAACACCTGCCCCTTTATCGTGCCTCCCGATCACTACTTCATGATGGGCGACAACCGCGACAACTCCGCGGACAGCCGCGACCCCAACAGCGGCGTCGGCTATGTTCCCGCCGAAAACCTGGTCGGCCATGCCGAGTTCCTCTTCTTCTCCACCAACGGCTATGCTCGCTGGTGGCAGCTGTGGAACTGGCCGTTCACGATACGCTACGACCGCCTGTTCACGGCGATTCGGTGACCATGAAGGACGCGGCCGTCGTCCCGGCACCGCTTGCCGACTCGCTCGGCCACCCGTTCGAGCATCCGGATCTGCTGGTTGAGGCGCTCACCCATCCCAGCGCGCGCACGCGCCGCGGCGCCGGCAAGCGCGGCTATGAGCGCCTCGAATTCCTGGGCGACCGGGTCCTCGGCCTCATCATCGCCGAGCTGCTCTGGCGGCGCTTTCCCGACGAGGCCGAAGGCGCGCTGACGCGGCGGCACACCAGCCTGGTCCGGCGTGAGACGCTGACCAGCATCGCCAAGGACATTGGCCTCGGCGCCCATATCGTGCTTTCCGCCGGCGAGGAGGCGGCCGGCGCGCGCGCCAATCCGAGCGTGCTCGCCGATGTCTGCGAAGCGGTGATCGCCGCCCTCTACCTCGACGGCGGACTGCCCGCGGCGCGCGGCTTCGTCGAGCGCTGGTGGGAGCAGCGCTTGACCCGGCTCGGCGCCCCGCCGCGAGATCCGAAGACGGCGTTGCAGGAATGGGCGCAGGCGCGCGGCCGCGCGCTGCCGGTCTATCGCACCGTGGCGACCGAAGGCCCCGCCCATCGCCGCACCTTCACCGTCACCGTCTCGGTCGAAGGCCTGCCGCCGGCGACCGCCAGCGGCTCCTCCAAGCGCGCCGCCGAAGCCGCCGCCGCCGCTGCCGCGCTCACCGCGCTCGGCAGCGGCGCATGACCGAGGGCGCGGCGCGCCGTTGCGGCTATGTGGCGCTGGTCGGCGCGCCCAATGCCGGCAAGTCGACGCTGCTGAACCAGCTGGTCGGCGCCAAGGTGTCGATCGTTTCGCCCAAGGTGCAGACCACGCGCGCCCGCGTGCTCGGCATCGTCGTCGACGGCGAGGCGCAGCTCGTCTTCGTCGACACGCCCGGCATCTTCGTGCCGAAGCGACGGCTCGAGCGCGCCATGGTGGCAGCCGCCTGGGCCGGCGCGGAGGATGCCGATCTGGTGGTGCTGCTGGTCGATGCCGAGCGCGGCATCGACGAGGACACGCGGCGGATCATCGACGGTTTGAAGTCCGCCGGCCGGCGCGCGGTGCTGGCGCTCAACAAGGTCGACCTGGTCGAGCCGCTGGCGCTGCTGCCGCTTGCCGACGCGCTGCTCCAGGAGAAGATCTTCGACCCCGTTTTCATGGTATCGGCGCTGACCGGCGACGGCGTCGGCGATTTGCGCCGCCATCTCGCCGCCGCGGTCCCGGCGGGGCCCTGGCTCTATCCCGAGGACCAGCTCACCGATTTGCCGCAGCGGCTCATTGCCGCCGAGGTGACGCGCGAGCAGGTCTTCCTGCAGCTCCGCCAGGAGCTGCCCTACGCCATCATGGTCGAGACCGAGAGCTGGGAGGAGCGCGAGGACGGCTCCTTGAAGCTGAGCCAGGTGATCCACGTCCAGCGCCCCGGCCAGAAGGCGATCGTGCTCGGCAAGGGGGGACGGCAGATCAAGGAGATCGGCGCCCGCGCTCGCGCCGAGCTCGAGCGTATGCTCGACCGCCGCGTGCATCTCTTCCTCTTCGTCCGCGTCAGCGAGAACTGGACCGAGGACCGCGAACGCTACAAGGAGATGGGGCTCGAGTTCGAGAGCTAGGAGCCTGAATGCAGTGGGAAGATGAGGGCATCGTCCTCGCCGCGCGCCGCTATGGCGAGGGGGCGCTCATCGTCCATCTGCTGACGCGCGAGCACGGCCGGCACGCCGGCCTGGTGCGTGGCGGCCAGGGGAGGAAGCAGCGGGCGGTCTATCAGCTCGGCAACCGCATC
>DASQSR010000185.1:0-11371 GCA_035642295.1 Allostellaceae bacterium
CGGAACGGTTGCCGGCTTCGCCGCGGGCGACGGTATCGATCTCGAGAACTTCGCCTATTCCGCAGGCGGCGTGACGGTCAGCGGCATCAGCGGGACGGGCGCCGCGGGGACCGATACCATGGTGACCGTCAAGGACGGCAGCCAGACGGCCACCCTCGCCCTGGGGACGGCCCAGAGCTTCGCCGGAACGGTTGCCGGCTTCGCCGCGGGCGACGGCATCGATCTCGAGAACTTCGCCTATTCCGCAAGCGGCGCTCTCAGGTTGGGGAGCAGGCGGGTGAGGTGACCCCGCAACACCTCGGCGCGCCGCCAATCGGGCGCGGCGTCGAGGCCAGCGATCTCCACCTGGCCCGCGGCACGCAGCCCGCCGCGCATCGGATTGACCACCATCGCGGCGTCGGCCGCCATGAAGGAGAGGCGCGGCACAAGGTTCGGGCTTTCGACCATGACGTGATAGCCGCGCTCGCTCTCCAGCGGCAGGCGATCGCCGAGCGCGGCGCAGAGCGCCCTCGATCGGGCGCCGGCGGCGATCACCGCCTTGTCGCAGGCGACTTCGTCTTGGTCGGTGACGATTGCCTCGAGCCGGCCGCTGTCGAGCTTCAGCCCCGTCGCGCGCGCCGAGACGAATTCGGCGCCGAGAGACCGCGCATGCGCCGCCAGCGCCGCGATATAGGCGCCGGGATCGCGGCAACGGCCCGCCTCCTCGACCAGGACGGCGAAGCCGTAGCGCGGATGAAGCTCGGGCTCGCGCTGGCGCAGCTCATCCGCCGAGAGCTCGAGCCATTCGACGCCGGCGCGCCGGCGGATCGACCAGGCGAGGCGATCGGCATCGAACGCAGCGCGCGAGGGATAGACATGCAGCACGCCCTGTCGCTCGATGAGCGCACCGACGCCGGCTTCGTCCGCGAGCTTCTGGTGGAGCTGCGGCGCATCCTTGAGGAGCGAGCGGAGCGCAATTGCCGTCGCCTCGAGCCTTGCCTCCGTCCAACCCGACCGGAGATAGCGCATCAGCCAGGGTAAAGCCTTCGGCAGATAGCGCCAGCGCACCGCCAGCGGCCCGAGCGGATCCGAGAGATAGCGCGGCACTTTCTTCCAGGCGCCCGGCACCGCCGGCGGAATGACCGAATGCGAGGAGAGCCAGCCGGCATTGCCGTAGCTCGCCGCCTGCTCGCCGCCGGGCGGGCCCGGATCGATCACGGTCACCCGATGGCCCGTGCGCAGCACTTCGAGGGCGCTGATGACGCCGACAGCGCCCGCGCCGATGATGGCGACATGCTGAGGTTCGTGCCGCGTCATGTCGCGTCAACGCTCGGCGCTCAGCGGCCGGTGCCGGCGATGCGGCGGCAGTGGTCGAGCGCCGCGGCGATGAGATTGTCGCTCGCCTCCGGGGTGCGGAACGCGGAATGGGCGGAGAGCGTGACGTTCTCCAGCGTGGTCAGGACGTGGCCGGCCGGCAGCGGCTCGACGGCGAAGACATCGAGCCCGGCGTGGCGGATATGGCCCGAGCGCAGCGCCGCGATCATCGCCGCCTCGTCGACCAACGCGGCGCGCGCCGTGTTCACCAGAATGACGCCCGGTTTCATCGCGGCGATGCGCTCTTGCGAGAAAAACCCGCGGGTCTCGTCGGTCAGAAGCAGATGCAGCGAGACGACGTCGCTCAGGGCGAGCAGGCGCTCGAGCGCAACGAAATCGACGCCGGGATAGGCGCGCGGGCTGCGGTTCCAGGCGATCACCGTCATGCCGGAGCCGAGGGCGATGCGGGCGACCTCGGCGGCGATGCCGCCGAAGCCGACGAGCCCCAGCGTCTTGCCGGTGAGCTGGAGGGCGTCGAAGCGGGGCCACTCCCCGGCGCGCATGCCGCGATCCATGCGCGCGAGGCCGCGCGCCGACGCCCACATCAAGGCAATGGCGCATTCGGCCACGGCGGTGTCGCCATAGCCCTTGATGGTATGAACGGCGATGCCGTGCGCGGCGAGTTCTTCGGGGTTCATATAGCTGCGCGCGCCGGTGCCGAGAAAAACCACGTGCCGGAGGGCGCGGCACTGGGCCGCGACCGGCGTCGGCAAATAGGTGTGGTCGATGATGGCGATCTCGGCATCGCCGAGCACGGCGGGAAGCGCGTCCGGCGCGATATCGGGATCGCGATGGATGGCGATCGGCGGGTCGCGGTCGCGGCGCAGCTTTTTGGTGATCGCCGCGAGGCTTTCGTTGGCGTCGACGAAAACGGCCCGCACGCTCCCCCCTTTTTCTCCGCCTCCCCGCCAGCCCTGACGCGCTGCAAACGCGCGCGGCGTCCATCGCGGCGTCGTGCCAGTCTATCATCTTGCCGCGGCCCGGGACATGAAGCGCGGAGCCGACCGGGCGGCGTCGCCCCTGCCCCTCCTATAAGTCGGAGCTTCCGGGCGACCGCGGGCACCGCGCCGCCGACCAGCGCCGGCGCCCGCCCTCGGCGACGCCCGGAACCCCTCGGTCCCGGGCACCGCTCACGCTACGCGAAAGGTCAGCGGTCCCAGACCGGCTTGCCGAGATCGACGGCGCTGGGCTTGGTCGCGACGCCGGTGAGGGCGCCGGCGCCGGCGCCGATCAGCGCCACGGCCGCGACAGGCCCGCCAAGGATGGCGGCGCCGACCGCGCCGGCACCGGCGCCGATCGCCGCGCCGCTCAAGCCGCGATCGCCGGCGCTGGTGCCGCAGCCGGAAAGCCCGAGGCCGGCAAGGACCAGGATGATCGTGAAGCGTTTATGCAACGGGTCATCTCCCAAACGTTTCGGTTGCGGGGCGATAACGCTTTTCGGGGCCTCGCGTCAGGTGACAAATTTGGGACGGTGCGCCGCCCCCCTTTCGGAGGAGGACGGGCGGCTCCGTCGCGACGACCGCGGCCCGGCGTTTGACCGACCGCCGATCGACAGTAAGCTTCCGCGAAACAGGGCTCATGGAACGCCCCCCACTCTCATGATCGGCGGCGGAATCGGCGGATTGACGGCGGCGCTGCCCCATCGAGTGTGAGTGGCGGCGGGCGCGTGGCCGCCCTCGCTGCAAGTCGATGGTGCGTCCTTCGACGCCAACCCGCTCGCTCGCGTTGCGAGCGAACCCTCCGGGGCCGACCGCAAAGCGGTCGGCCGGGTTGGCCAGGATGAGGTGGGACGAGAATGGCCCCTGGCAGGGCCTGCTGCCGCACTCACATGTTCGGGTAGTTGGGGCCGCCGCCGCCTTCGGGGACGGTCCAGAGGATGTTCTGCGGCGGGTCCTTGATGTCGCAGGTCTTGCAGTGGACGCAGTTCTGGAAGTTGATGACGAAGCGCGGATTGCCGCCACCGACATCGCGCACCACCTCGTAGACGCCCGCGGGACAATAGCGCTGCGCCGGCTCGTCATAGAGCGGCAGGGTGTAGGCGATGGGAATGCTGGGGTCTTTGAGCTTCAGATGCGAGGGCTGGTCCTCGCGGTGATTGGTGTTGGAGATGAATACCGACGAGAGCCGGTCGAAGCTGATGACGCCGTCGGGCTTGGGATAGTGGAGACGCGGCGCCTCGGCCGCCTTCGTCAGGCTGTCATGGTCGGCCTTCTTGTGATGGAGCGTGTAGGGCAGCAGCCGACCGAGCCCCAGGTGATGGAGCCACATCTGCAGCCCGCCATGCAGCGTGCCGAGCCGCGCGCCCCAGCGCAGCCCCGGCTTGACGTTGCGCACCTTCCACAGATCCCGCCAGGCCCAGCTCTCGCGGAAGGCGCGCTCATAGCCCTCGAGCACGTCATGGCCTTCGGAGCCGGCGGCAAGCCGCTCGAACGCCGCCTCGGCGGCGAGCATGCCGGTCTTCATCGCGTTGTGGCTGCCCTTGATGCGCGGCACGTTGACGAAGCCGGCGGCGCAGCCGATGAGGGCGCCGCCGGGAAAGGCGAGCTTGGGCACCGATTGCAGCCCGCCTTCATTGATGGCGCGCGCGCCATAGGCGATGCGCTTGCCGCCTTCGAGATAGGGCTTCACCAGCGGATGATGCTTGAAGCGCTGGAACTCCTCATAGGGCGAGAGATGCGGGTTCCAGTAGTCGAGATTGACGACGAAGCCGATCGCGACCTGATGGTCCTCGAGATGGTACATGAAGGAGCCGCCGAAGGTCTTGTCGTCGAGCGGCCAGCCCATGGTGTGCAGCACCAGGCCGGGCCGGTGCTTGGCCGGATCGACCTGCCACAGCTCCTTGAGGCCGATGCCGTATTTCTGCGGGTCGACGCCGTCGCGCAGATGGAAGCGGCGCATCAGCTGCTCCGACAGGCTGCCGCGCGCGCCTTCGGCGAAGAGCGTGTACTTGCCGTGAAGCTCGACCCCGGGCGTGTAGCGGTCGGTGTGCTCGCCGGATTTTCCGAGCCCCATATCGCCGGTGGCGACGCCTTTGACCGAGCCGTCCTCGTGGAAGAGCACCTCGGCGCCGGCGAAGCCGGCATAGATCTCGACACCGAGCGCCTCGGCCTGCTGCGCCAGCCAGCGGCAGAGATTGCCGAGGCTGACGGCAAAGCAGCCGTGATTGCTGAGCAGCGGCGGCATCAGCCAAGGCGGCACGCGGAAGGCGCTGCGCTCGGTCAGGTAGTAGAAGCGGTCGTCGGTCACCGGGGTCTTGAGCGGCGCCCCCTTCTCGCGCCAATCGGGCATGAGCTCGTTGAGGGCGATCGGATCGACCACCGCGCCCGACAGGATGTGCGCGCCGATCTCCGAACCTTTCTCGATGACGCAGACGCCGATCTCCTGGCCGCGCTCGGCCGCGAGCTGCTTCAGCCGGATCGCCGCCGCTAGCCCCGACGGGCCGCCACCGACGATGACGACGTCATATTGCATGGAATCGCGTTCCATTGCTTTTCCCCCGATCCTTTCCCGGGAGGGAGTTAGCGCCCGCCCCGGCGCAAGGCAATCGCGGGCGAGCGGCTAACGCCCGCGCTCCAGCGCGTCGAGATTGGCGTAGACGCGGCCCAGGAGGCGCTTCAGCGCGCGCGCTTCCGCGGCGCTGAAGCCGGCGAGCGCCAGGCGCTCATAGCGCCGCGCCGTCGGGATGATGGCGCGCATGCGGCGCCGCCCCTGCGCGGTGAGGGCGACGCGGCGCTCGCGCCGGTCCTCGCTGCCGTTGACCCGCGCGACGAGCCCCTGCCGTGCCATGCGGGCGACGAGGCGCGACAGGGTCGAGAGGTCGATCGAGGTGAGGTCGGCGAGGTCGGAGAGGCGCAGCTCGCCCGCGGCGGCGAGCGCCGCCAGGACGCGCCATTCCTGCAGCGCGACGCCGGTCGGCGCGATGTCGCGGGCGAAACTGACCGCAAGGCGCACGCCAGCGCGATTGATGAGATAGGGAAGGTACTGGCCGAGTTCGAACATGGGGGCGCCGGCGGCCGCTAGGCGGCGCCCGGGCGGCTCGTGGCGAAAGCCGGCATGATCTCGCGGGCGAAGCGGTCCATCTGCTCCGTCACCATGGCATAGGGCTTGAGGCCGTAATTGAAATAGAGGATCACCTCGGCGATTCCCGCCGCCTCCGCCGCCTTCAAATCGTCGATGATCTTCTGCGGGCTGCCGGTGAGGATCGATTTCGAGGTGAGATTTTCGGCCTTCATGTTCTTGAGGATGTCGACGATCTCGAGGAAGTATCTGAGCGTCGGCGGCACGGTCTTGGCGTCCGAGGGAAAGGCGGCGATGAGCGCGTCCTGGAAATAGCGCACCAGCGCCGCGCGGCCGTAATCCTCTTCCGCCTTGGTATCGGCGATATGGATGAAATAGCTGCACATGGCGCGGCGCGGCGCGCGGCCATGCTTCATGCATTCGGCGCGGAAGGCGGTGACGCCGAGCGCGAGGCTGCCATAGACCATGGCGGCGGCGAAGGGCGCGAAGATGATGTTCCAATCGTTGCGCGCCGCGAGCTCCATCGAGATGCGCGAGAAGCAGGCGACGTAGGGGCGGAGCGGCTGCTGCAGCGGGCGCGGGCGCACTTCGATGTTCTCGAAGGCGTAGTACTTGCCCTTGTGCGACCATTTTCCGGGTTCGGTCCAGGCGCGCCAGACCACCTCCATCCCTTCGGCGAAAATCTCGGCCGAGTCCTGGAAGGGCGCGCCGAAGGGGGCGTATTCGGACCGGTCATAGCCGCGGCCGGCGGCGAAATCGACGCGGCCGCCGGAGAGCAGGTCGAGCGTCGCCCATTCCTCGGCGACATGGAGCGGATGATGGACCGGGAGCAGGACCACGGCGGGAGCGAGGCGAATACGCTTCGTCGCGCCGGCAAGCTGCGCCAGAAGGATGTTGGGGCAGGGATTGACGCCGAGCAGGTTGAAATGATGCTCGCCGATCCAGGCGGAATGGAGGCCGATTTCCTCGGCGTAAAGCGCCTGGCGGTAAATCTCCCGGAGGAACTGCTCGGCCGTCCGGGTGTTGCCGGGATAGCGATTGTCCGACAGGGTGAAATAGCCAAAGTCCATGGCGCCCCTCCCCCTCGCGCTTCAGCGGGGGAGTATGCGCCAGGATACTTGCAAACGCAAGTAAGCTGCAGGAGGCCGTGCGTCCTTCGACAGCCGACTCCGTTCGATCGCTTCGCGGGTGACCCGTTCGCCGACTTCGTCGGCGAACCCTTCGGGGCCGCGCGTCGCAGCGCGGCCGGATCACCCCCTGCGGGTCCGACCGCAGAGCGGTCGGACGGGTCGGCCAGGATAAGGACGTTTCTTTACGGCCCCTGGAAGATGCCCTTCTCGATCTCCCTCATCCCGAGCTTGTCGAAGGACGCACCGCTAGACTTGCAGCGTCCGCCTCAGAAGAAGGCGAAGGCGCGGACTTCGATGCTTTCGCGGGGCGGCGCGCCGGCTTGTGTCGCGGGATCGTCGAAGGCGGTGTGGACCGAGAGGCGGGCGCGACCGTCGCGGGCGCTGTCGAAGCACTTGATGAGCAGCACCTCGTCGGCGCGCATCTCGGGGAAATAGACCCAGCGGTGGCGCGGGTTGAAGCGCACGGTGTAGATCTCGCCGGTGCGGTCGGGATAGCGCAGCTCGGTGCGGAGGAGATCGGCGGGATCGAGGCTCCGCGCATCGCAGAGCGCGAGCGGCGTCGTCTGCACCGGCCCCTTGATCGGGCGCCAGACATTGATCTCGGCGAAACGGCGGCGAAGCCGCGCCTCGGCCGCCTCAGGCGGTAGCAGGTCGCGCACGCGCTGCGGCGCCGAGGCCTCGGTGTAGTCGTTGTGGACGCGCGACGCGGGCCCGCGCACCTTGCGGCCGGTCTGCTGCTCGGGCGCGGTGTTGCGGACAGTGTGGTCGAAGATCACGATCTCGGCGGCGCCGGTCGCGGCTTTGAGGAGACGCTCGATCTCCGGGTAGTAGACCCGCTTCACCGCCTCGGCGTCGTAGAAATCGGCGACCTCGGTCGGAACGCGGCGCAGCTCGAAGCCCTCGCGGTCGAGCCCCGGCGCGAGGCCGCGGCCATTGGCGATGCTGACGATGCGCGGATCGATCTCGCCACTGCGCGCCGGCACGCCCGGCGGCGGATCGTAGGTGTAGGTGAACGGCGTCTCGTCGGCGGGGATGAGATAGTTGAGCGGCGCGCGGATGGCGTCGATGACCTCGGCATGGCTTTCCATGATGTCCCTCCTCGATGCCTTCTTGATGCCTTCAGGCGCGCCAGAACGGCTTGTCGGCCTCGTCGCGAGCTTGCGCCGGGGAAACGCCGATGTCACGCAGCGAGCGCTCGTCGAACCGCGCGAGCTCGGCCCGGTCCCGCGCCCGCCGGCGCCACTGCCCGACCACGCCGAGAAGCCGGACCAGTCCCTCCTGCCCCTGAGAAATTGTCAGCCGTCCCAAGTCGATGTCGGCCATGGCAGCACCTCGTGAATGCCTAATCTGCCACTTAAATAGGCGTCGGCGCAGAGGCGCACAAAGGATGGTTTCTCAGGCTTTACATGAGAATATCTCATGTTAACATCGACCCATGAACGGCCTTCCCTCGCTCAACGGGCTGCGCGCCTTCGAAGCGGCGGCGCGGCATCTGAGCTTCACCCGCGCCGCCGCCGAGCTCAACGTGACGCAGACCGCGATCAGCCATCAGATCCGCCGGCTCGAGGCGCAGCTGGGCCTGCGGCTGTTCCTGCGGCGGAACCGCAGCCTCCGGTTGACGCGCGAGGCGCAGGAATACCTGCCGGCGGTGCGCGCCGCGTTCGAGGATCTGCGCCTTGCGACCGAGCGGATGCTGAAAGGCGGCAGCGACCAGCTGCTGATCGTCAGCACCATGGCCTCGCTCGCGGCCAAATGGCTGCTGCCGCGGCTCGCGGCCTTCCAGGAGCGTCATCCCGGCATCGAAGTGCGCATCAGCAGCTCTTCGCATCTCGTCGATTTCCGCCGCGAGGAGGTGGACCTCGCCATCCGCTACGGCCGCGGAAGCTGGCCGGGACTGCGCGCCGACTGGCTGATGGCCGAGGACATTTTCCCGGTCTGCAGCCCGGCGCTGCTCGACGGGCCGAAGCCGCTGAAGAAACCGCAGGACCTCGCGCACCACACGCTGATCCACGGCAGCCTCTCGCGCGAGGACTGGCAGCTCTGGCTGACGGCCGCGGGCCTCTCCAAGGAGCTGGCGGCGCGGCGCGGGCTCACCTTCGATCTCAGCCTGATGGCGCTGCAGGCGGCGATCGACGGTCTCGGCGTCGCGCTCGGCCGCAGCGCCTTCGTCGAAGCCGACATCGCCGCCGGACGGCTGGTGGTGCCGTTCGCGATGAAGCTGCCGGCGGAAGCGGGCTATTACGTCGTCGCGCCCGAGGAGACCGCCGACACGCCGAAGATCGCGCTGTTCCGCGAATGGCTGCTGGCGACCGTGGCGGCGAAGGGCGCGATGCTGGCGCTGGAAGCGGCACGCGGCTAACCGTCCTATGGCGTCGCGCGCCGCTGCAGCGCGGCGCGGAGGAGCGGCAGGCGGTCGTTGCCGAAATACATATCGTCGCCGTCGAGGAAGAGCGTGGGCGTGCCGAAGCCGCCGCGGCGAACGAGTTCGTCGGTATTGGCGCGGAGCTGCTCCTTGATGCCGGGCTCGGCGATGCCGGCGAAGAAGCGCGCGGGCTCGATGCCGAGCCCCGCGCAGATCGCGCGCAGCACCGCGTCCTCGGAGATGTCGAGGTCGCGGCCCCAATAAGCCTCGAACACGGCGCGGGCGAAGGGAGGGAGCTTGCCTTCGGGCGCGAGCCATAGGCAGCCGCGCATCGCCTTGACGCTGTTGACGGGAAAGACGCGCGGCGGAAAGACGATGTCGAGGCCGGAGAGCCGTGCCCAATCGGCGAGATCCTTGCGCATATAGGCGGCTTTCGCCGGCACCGGATTGTCGCGCGTGGCGTAGACGCTGGGATTGACGGTGTTGAAGATGCCGCCGACGAGGATCGGCCGCCATTCGAGGCGCGCGCCGAACTCCCGCGCCAAGCCATCGATGCCGGCGAAGGCGAGATAGGTCCAGGGGCTCGAGCAGTCGAAGAAGAACTCGATCACCGGCGCTGCCATGATGCTCTCCCGCTATTTCCGCCGCAGATCCTTGACCCGCTTCGCCTTGAACTCGGTCTTGGGCAGGCTGCCGGGGCGCAGCACCTCGACGGCGACGCGCACTTCGCAGCGCGAGCGGATCTCGCCGGCAATGCGCTGCGACAGGCTCTCGCCCAGATGGAAGTCGATATGCTCGACGCGCACGGTCATCACGTCCATGCCGGAAGCGTCGGCATCGAGCACGATCTCGAACTCGTCGCCGGTGCC
This sequence comes from Allostellaceae bacterium, assembly GCA_035642295.1. Taxonomy (GTDB): domain Bacteria; phylum Pseudomonadota; class Alphaproteobacteria; order ATCC43930; family CGMCC-115725; genus DAHUYF01. The sequence goes on from DASQSR010000185.1 coordinate 9,732, forward strand.
GGCGACCGAGCGCACCGCCTCTTCGACCTGCACCGGGAACATCTTGATGCCGCGGAGATTGATGAGATCGTCGGCGCGCCCGGCGAAGGAGCCGAGGGCGCGCACATGGGTCCGGCCGCAGGCGCAGGGCGCGCGCTCGAGCAGGGCATAGTCGCCGACGAGAAAGCGCAGCTGGGGCGACGCCTCGGAATTGAGGTTGGTGCAGACGGTGAGGCCGCGCTCGCCTGCGGCGGACGGCGCGCGGGTGGCGGGATCGACCGTCTCCCAGATCTGGAGATCCTCCATCAGATGCGTCGCCACCGGTGCGCCGTCGGCATGGGAAGCGGGGCAGGAATATCCGCCGGCCGAAGGCGCCGCCTCGGTGCAGCCGTAGAACTCCACCGTGCGCGCGTCCCAGAGCTGCTCGATGCGCTCGCGCGTGGCCGCGACGCTGACCCCGGGCTCGCCGGCGATGAACAGGAGGCGCACGGCGCTGGCGGCGGGGTCGAGGCCCATCTCCTGCATGAGCCGGCCCAGATGGAGCGCATAGGAGGGCGTGCAGAGGAGGATGGTCGGCCGGAAGCGCTCGACGATGTGAGCGCGCGCCCTGCCGTCCATGCCGCCGCCGGGAATGGTCGGCAAGCCCATCTTGAACAGCGCCACCTGCACGCCCCAGGCCCAGACATGAGGCCCGTAGCCGGTGATCATGAAGACGGTATCGCCGCGGCGGAATTCCATGGCATGGAGCGCACGCGCATTGGCCCAGGCCCAGAGCTCGCGGTCGACATGCGAGTAGCGGAAGATGCGCGGCTGGCCGGTGCTGCCCGAGGAGGAGAACATCATCCAGCCGCGCTCGGCCCAGACCTCATCGGTGATGGTGGTGTAGCTGCCGTAGGGCGGGTGCGCGCGGGCGTCTTCGCTCATCTCGAGCTTGTCGACGACCGGCCATTTGGCGACGAGATCATCAACGCCGCGGATGTCGGAGGGCAGGAGGCCGAGCCGGTCGAAGCGGCGGCGGTAGAAAGGGCTGTTCTCGTAAAGGAAGGGAAGGACGGCGGCGAGCTTTTCCTCCTGAATGGCGCGCAGCGCGTCGCGGGAAGCAGTGTCGAGGCTGGGCGACCAGTAGCGCGGCGAGCCCGGCGCGTCGGGGTCGCGGCGGAACCGCTCCTGCGTCTCGAGCCAGGTGCGCCGCGTCGCCTCGGCGCGGTCCGCGCTGTGCGTCATCCCCTCCTCCTCCCTCGCCGCGTGCCGCCCAAGGCGCCAGCCTAGACCAGCAAACCCTCAACGGGCCCTACCCTTTTGGGCGGCGGTCCCTCCTCGCGGTTCGCGCTTGCCTCTGCCGCAATTGAGGGGTACACCAATTATCAGCGACAGCAACAATGCGACGGGTTCGCGGTCATGGCAAGGCTCCTGACGCTGACGCTGAACGGCCGCCGCCGCACCGATGCCGTCGCCGACAATTTGCTGCTGCTCGACTATCTCCGCGAGAGCCTGCGCCTCACCGGCACCAAGACCGGCTGCGACGGCGGCGAATGCGGCGCCTGCACGGTGCTGGTGGATGACCGGCCGCGGCTCTCCTGCCTCACCCTGGCGGCGAGCTGCGAGGGCAAGCGCATCGACACCGTCGAATCCCTCGCCGCGGATGGGCGGCTCGCCGCGGT
>DASQSR010000186.1:0-3116 GCA_035642295.1 Allostellaceae bacterium
AGGCTCGGATTGTCGTCGGTAACGGCCACGGCGTCCTCGAAGCCGTCATATTCTTCTAGTTGCTCCAGAGTCCATTGGACCTGTGCGTTTGAGAGTTTCGTGGAGCTTCCTCTCTTCGATATCCTTGCGAGAAAGATCGGCTCGGGCGTTGCGTCTCTCTCAGCGGCGACGTTCCCTGCCGTCTTCTGAGGTGATGTGTAGCGCAGCCGGACGAGATCAAGCCGAACGCAGACGAAACGCCGCATTTCGGCAGCGGCGCCTTCAATGTACCAATCAGTCCGCCGCGGCTGCCCGCTGCACAGGCACCGCGGCGATAGGGAGAGCGGCGCTGCTTCGGGGCGCCGCTCTTTCATTTCGGACCGCCGGCGGCGGCGCTACCATGCTCGCGGGAGGGGCGCGTCCATGCCGGCCAGTGATCTTGAAATCAACCGTCTCGCGCAGCTTTTACTTCAGCGGGCACGGCGACTCCGCCGTCGCGAAGGCGCGCGCAAAGGTCGGTGAGATGCGACGGAAGGGCGAGGACGAGGAAGCCGACACCTGGCTCCGCGTCCTTGTCGCTCTTGGGACACCTGGACGGGCGCCGCCGACGGCGGAGCGGCATTAGGGGCCGATGCCGCCGCGCCGATCGCGGTGACGTTGGCGCCCGCAGGGGGAGCCGGTCGGGCGGCCAGAACGGATGCCGGACGAGATGCGGCCAGCGACGCCATGATTGACGAAGGCGAGCTGTTCCCGGAACTCGCGTACGAGCCCGCGAAGGCGGCGTAGCGACGTTCGCCTGGCTCCGGCAGCACGACGGCGGCAGGCGAGGGAGGGCGCCCCGTTTTGCCCCGAGGCGCCCTCTTCCTTTCTGACGCGCACTTGTGCGAGTGTCGTTTTCCTGATGTTCCGGCTATGCTCACGGAGAAACGGCCACCACAACGGCCACCAAGGTCAGCGGCGCGAAAAAAATGCAGGCGATATCAATCCATTCTGAGATTTCCGTTGTCCTTGGAAAGGATCTCGCATGAGCTTCGTCGAGGTCGTCTCGCCGATCGAGGATATCATCGAGGACGCGCGCAACGGCCGCATGTTCATCCTGGTCGATGACGAAGGCCGCGAGAATGAGGGCGACATCGTCATCCCGGCGCAGATGGCGACGCCCGATGCGATCAACTTCATGGCCAAGCACGGCCGCGGCCTCGTCTGCCTCGCGCTCCCCCGACAGCGCGTCGAGCAGCTGGGACTGCCGCTGATGCCGCAGCTCAACGCCTCGCGCCTGCAGACGGCCTTCACCGTCTCGATCGAGGCGCGCGAAGGCGTCACCACCGGCATCTCCGCCCCCGACCGCGCGCGCACCGTCGCCGTCGCCATCGATGCCGGCAAGGGGCCGCAGGATATCGTGACGCCCGGCCACATCTTCCCGCTGATGGCGCGCGACGGCGGCGTGCTGGTGCGCACCGGCCATACCGAAGCCGCGGTCGACATCGCGCGGCTCGCCGGGCTCAACCCCTCGGGCGTCATCTGCGAGATCATGAACGACGACGGCACCATGGCGCGCCGCCCCGAGCTCGTCGCCTTCGCCCAGCGCCACGGCCTCAAGATCGCCACCATCGCCGATCTCATCGCCTACCGCCGCCGCCATGACCGCATCGTCGAGCGCAAGCTCGAGATGCCGTTCCATTCGCGCTTCGGCGGCGATTTCACCATGCGCATCTATGCCAACAAGATCAGCAATGTCGAGCATATTGCCCTGGTGAAGGGGGATATTGCGACACAAGAGCCGGTGCTGGTGCGCATGCACGCGCTCAACGTGCTCGAGGACGTGCTCGGCCATGACAAGGGCAACCGCGGCGGCCTGCTGCAAGGTGCCATGGAGGCGATCGGGCGCGAGGGCAGGGGCGTTATCGTGCTCATCCGCGAGCCGGTGTCGAACAGCTGGTCGGACCGGGTGCCGATCCTGATGGAGAGCAAGACCATCGGCGGCGCCGAGCTGCGCAACTACGGCGTCGGCGCGCAGATCCTGCTCGACCTCGGCGTGCGCGATATGGTGCTGCTGTCGAACACCAAGCGCACCATCGTCGGGCTCGAGGGCTACGGCCTCGCCGTGGTCGGCCAGCGGCCGATCGAGCGGCCGGGAGGCACCTGCTGATGGCGGAAGCGCCACACATCATGATCGTCGAGGCGCGCTATTACGCGCATATTGCCGACGAGCTGGCGAAAGGCGCGATCGCGGCGCTCGACGCCGCCGGCGCGAGCTATGAGCGCTTTGCCGTGCCGGGCGCCTTCGAGATCCCGGCGGCAATCCGCTTCGCGGTCGCGGCCCAAATCCGCGGCGCGCGCGCGTCGCGCTTCGACGGCTATCTGGCGCTCGGCTGCGTCATCCGCGGCGAGACGACGCATTACGACTATGTCTGCGCCGAAAGCGCCGGCGGCCTGCAGCGCCTCGCGCTCGAGCATGAGCTCGCCATCGGCTTCGGCATTCTCACCGTCGAGAACGAGGCGCAGGCGCTCGCCCGCGCCCGCGTCGACAAGAAGAACAAGGGCGGGGAAGCTGCCAATGCGTGCCTCGCCATGATCGAGCTGAAGCGTCATTTCGGGTTGGGGCGGCGATGAGCGGCGAGACGCCCCGGCCGCGTACGCCTGCCGGCACGCGCCGGCGCAGCATCGCGCGCCTTGCCGCGGTGCAGGCGCTCTATCAGATCGACCTCTCGGGCGCCCCGGCGGAGCAGGTGATCGGCGAATTCCTCAACCATCGCCTGGGACACGAGATCGACGGTGAGCGCTACGGCAAGGCCGACCCCGCGCTCTTCGCCGAGATCGTGCGCGGCGCGATCGCGCGGCGGGCCGATCTCGACCGCGCGCTTTCCGGAGCGCTGACGCCGGATTGGCCGCTGGAGCGGCTCGAGACGGTGCTGCGCGCCATCCTGCGCGCCGGCGCCTTCGAGCTGATGGCGCGCAGCGACGTGCCTGCGCCCGTTGCCATCAACGAGTATCTTGATATCGCGCACGCGTTCTTCGCCGGCAAGGAACCGGGTCTCGTGAACGGCGTGCTCGACCGGCTCGCCCAGGTGCTGCGGCCGGACGAGGTCGCGGATGGAAGACGTGGCGGACCCTCCGCTCAGTGAGTTCGAGCGGAT
>DASQSR010000187.1:0-23566 GCA_035642295.1 Allostellaceae bacterium
GGCGGGATAGCCCAAATTCTCTTCGACATTCTCGGACACATAGGTGAAGCGGAAATCGGCGTCGGTCTCCCAGAGCCAGTCCGAGGCGACCTGGGCGAAATCGCGAAACCGGGCGCCCGCAAGGTTTTCCGCCTCGAGAGCGAGCCGGCGCGCCCGCTCGCGCTGCGCCAGCACGGCGGGCACCAGGCCGAGGAGCAACAGGGCGCCCAGCGCCGCTTCCTGGCCGCTGCCGCTGAGGCTCGGCAGCGCCAGCGCGGCCAGGGCGACGGCGATGGCCGCCGCGATGAGCACGGGCGCCCACCGCTCCAGAGCCGCGCCAAACCGGGTAAGTACAACCATTGATGCTTGGGCCTATCAACGTCGCGGGCGGCGCGCGAAGCGATACGGCCAGGATCGCCCGCGCCGCCCCCGTGGCCCAAGTAAAGCACCGGCCTTTCAAGGATTCCTTAAGCAAGGCGCCGTACCAAAGGGCGTTCCATGCGCGCGCGCCCACAGCAGAGCGGAGAGGCGTTCGAGGCGGCCGTCGCTCTCCATCGCCGGGGCCGCCTCGACGACGCGGCGCGCCTCTACGAGGCCGCGCTTCAGCGCGACCCCAAGCACCTCGACGCGCTGCACTTCCTGGGCCTGGTGCGGAGCCGGCAGGGCCGCCACGAGGAGGCGCATAGGCTCTTCCGCAAGGCGCTCAATCAACAGCCGGGCTCGCCCGACATCAATCACAGCCTCGGCTTCACCTTGGCCGCTTTGGGCCGCCATGACGAGGCGCTGGCGCGCTATGAGAAGGCGCTCGCCGCGAAGGCGGATTTCCCCCAGGCGCTCAACAATCTCGGCATCGCCTTGGCCGAGCTTGGTCGGCACGAGGAAGCGATGGCGGCCTATCGGCGCGCGACCGGCCTCGATCCGAATCATGCCGAGGCGACGCTCAATCTCGGCCTGTCGCTGATCGCGCTGGGCCGGCACGCCGAGGCGATCCCCTGCTTCGAGGCGGCGCTCGCGCAGCGGCCGGAGTTCGCCGAGGCGGCGCTCAACCTCGGCAATGCCCATTTCGCCCTCGGCGCCTTCGCCGCGGCGAGCGACGCCTATGAGCGGGCGGTCGCCCTGGCACCGGACTCGCCTCGGGGGCACAACAATCTCGGCCGGGCGCATGAGGCGCTGAACCGCCACGAAGCGGCGCTGCGCTGCTACGAGACCGCGGCGACCCTCGACCCCGACTATGCCGGGGCGCAGTGGAACCTCGCGCTTGCGCATCTGGCGCTGGGCGATTTTGCCGAAGGCTGGCCGCGCTACGAATGGCGCTGGCGGAACGGGGATCTGACGCCGCGGGCCTTGCCGCAGCCGCTCTGGCGCGGCGAGGCGCTGGCCGGCCGCACCATCCTCGTCCATGCCGAGCAGGGCTTCGGCGACACGCTGCAGTTCGTCCGCTATCTCCCGCTCCTGGCGGCGCGCGGCGCGCGCGTGCTGCTGGAGGCGCCGGCGCCCTTGCTGCCGCTGCTCGCCAGCCTCGACGGGCTCGCCGGCCGCTTCGCCCCCGGCGACGCGCTGCCCGATTTCGACTGCCACGCGCCGCTGCTCAGCCTCCCCGGCGGCTTCGCGACGGCGCTCGATACCATTCCGCGCCAGGTGCCCTACCTCGCGCCGCCGGCCGAGCGCCGCGAGGCATGGCGGGCGATCCTGGCGGCGCTGCCGCCGGGGCCGCGCGTCGGCATCGCCTGGGCCGGAAGCGCGACCAACACCAACGATCGCAACCGCTCGGCGCCGCTCGCCGCACTCCGCCCCTTGCTGGAACTGCCCGGCGTTGCCTTTGTCAGCCTGCAGAAGGAACTGCGTCCCGGCGATGCGGCGGAGCTCGCACGGTACCCGCGTCTCCTGGCGCTCGGCGACCGGCTCGCGGATTTCGCCGATACCGCCGCCGTCGTCAGCCTGCTCGATCTCGTCATCACCGTCGACACGGCGGTCGCCCATCTTGCCGGCGCGCTCGCCCGGCCGGTCTCGGTCATGCTGCCCTTTGCCGCCGAATGGCGCTGGCTGCGCGGCCGCGAGGACAGCCCCTGGTATCCCTCCGCGCGGCTCTTCCGCCAGTCCGCCCCCGGCGACTGGACCGGCCTCGTCGCACGCATCGCGACGGCCGTGCAGCAGCGTCTGGCGCATTGAGAAATCCGAGGTAAAATTGAGCGCTTCCTGGGGAGGAGAGCGCCATGGCCGATTCACCGATGAAGTTCTCGGCATCCCATGCCAAGGACGCCGTTTTCGAGCAGCGCGGCATCAGATCCTGCTTTGAATATCGCGACCTCGGCATCAGCCGCGCCACCGGCGGCAAGGTGCTGGCCCATATCATCCGCGCCAAGCCCGGCGCCCATGGCGGCTTCGGCTGGCACAAGCACGACCTCGACTTCCAGATGTACTACGTGCTGAAAGGCTGGGTGAGGTTCCGCTACGAGGGCGTCGGCGAGGTGATCGCCGAGGCCGGGAGCTGCGTCCATCAGCCGCCGGGCATCCGGCATGCCGAGCTCGACCATTCCGACGATCTCGAGCTCATCGAGATCACGCTGCCGGCGGATTTCGAGACGGTCGAGACGGCCGCGCCCGATACCGCGGCGGAACAGCCGCAGCCGGCGCTCGGCTGAGCCTCGCCGATAGCCCGGTCTTCTTCGCGTCGGCATCCTTGCCAGCCGTCGCGCTTGGCGTCACAGGAGGAAACACCATGGACGGCGTGCTGCTTGAGACGGTCGAGGACGGCGTCCTCACCTTGACGATGAACCGGCCCGACCGGCTCAACGCGCTCAACCGCGACATGCTGGAGGCCATGAACGACGCGCTGCACCGCGCCGCCGCGGACACCGCGATCGGCGCCGTCGTGCTCGCCGGCGCCGGGCGCGGCTTCTGTGCCGGCGGCGACGTCAAGGCGATGGCCGAGCGCCAGGAGCGGCCGGGCTTCGACGAGCGCGTCCAGGATTTGCGGCGCCGCATGGACACCGCGCGGCTGCTGCACGAGCTGCCGAAGCCGACCATCGCCCGGCTGCGCGGGCCGGTCGCCGGCGCCGGCCTGTCGCTGGCGCTGGCCTGCGACCTGCGCCTCGCCAGCGACACGCTGCGGCTTACCACCGCCTTTGCCAAGGTCGGCCTTTCCGGCGATTTCGGCGGGAGCTGGTTCCTGACCCGGCTGGTCGGACCGGCCAAGGCGCGCGAGCTTTATTTCACCTCGCCCGTGCTCGGCGCCGCCGAGGCCGAGGCGCTGGGCCTCGTCAACCGCGTCGTGGCGGATGGCGAGCTCGACGGCGCGACGCGCGCGCTGGCGCTTTCGCTGGCGAAGGGGCCGCGGATCACGCTCGCCTACATGAAGCAGAACATGACTCTCGCCGAGGGCGCCGGTCTCGCCGAGCTCATGGACGCCGAAGCGCTCCGCCATACCCGCTGCACCGAGACCGAGGATCACCGCGAGGCCGCCGCCGCCTTCGTCGAAAAGCGCACGCCGGTCTTCCGCGGTCGCTGACATGGGATACTTGCGGCTGCGCCAGATCTGCCTGGTCGCCGAAACGCTGGAGCCGGCGCTCGCCGCTCTCGCCGCTATCCTCGGCCTTGCGCTCTGCTATCGCGACGGCAACGTCGCACGCTACGGCCTCGTCAACGGGCTTCTGCCGATCGGCCGCGCCTTCCTCGAAGTCGTGGCGCCCACCCGACCGGGCACCGCGGCCGGCCGCTATCTCGAGCGCCGCCGCGGCGATGGCGGCTACATGGTGATCCTCGACTGCGACGATAGCGAGCGACGGCGCGCCCATCTCGAGGCGATCGGCGTGCGCATCGCCAATCTCGTCCGCCATGACGGCTATACCGGGCTGCAGCTGCATCCGCGCGACACCGGCGGCGCCATGCTGGAGCTCAATCACACCGAGGGCGGCGACAGCCTCGACGGCGCCTATGCTCCGGCCGGGCCGAGCTGGCAGCACGCCGTTCGCACCGAGGTGACGACGGCGCTGCTGGCGGCAGAGCTGCAGAGCCCCGATCCCGAAGCGCTCGCCCGGCGCTGGAGCGCCGTCCTCGAGCGGCCGCTCGGCCGCGATGCCGATGGCGCGCCGGCGATCGCCCTCGATCTCGGCGGACTGCGCTTCGTCCGCGATAGCGACGGGCGTGGCGAAGGGCTGGGCGGCCTCGACATCGCCGTGGCCGATCGCGCGCGGCTTCTTGCGGCCGCGCGCGGGCGCGGCGCGGCGGTGTCGGGCGATCAGGTCATGATCTGCGGCACGCGCTTTCGCCTCGTGCCGTCCGCGTGATCACGCGCGGACGAAGGCGTTGTGCGCCTTCGCCTAGGGCTCCGAGGCGACTTTGGTCTCGATGGCAATGCGGATCAGCTCCGCGGTGCGCTGCACGCCGAGCTTCGCCTTGATCGCGCTGCAGCTGTTCGCGACCGTCTTGTAGCTGAGGCCCACCGCGTCGGCGATCTGGCGCAAGCTGCTGCCTTCGCCGAGAAGCCGCAGAATCTCGAGGTCGCGCCGCGACAGCTCGGCGAGCGGATGAGCCGGGGTGCGGGCCGCGAAGAAGGCGAGTTCCTGCGCCAGCGACGGCGCGACGTAGCGCTGTCCCGCACCGACGCGGCGGATGGCGTCGAGAATGTCCTGCGGCGACGCGTTCTTGTCGACATAGCCGGTGGCGCCGGCCTGCAGCGCGCGCATGGCGTAGAGCGGATCGTCGTGCATGCTGAGGACGAGGATGCGCTGGCGCGAATTCTCGAGCCTGAGGCGCTTGAGCACCTCGAGCCCGCCCAGCCCCGGCAGGTTGAGGTCGAGGATCACCAGCTCGGGCCGCTCCTCGCGGCAGAGCGCAAGCCCCGCCTTGCCGTCGGCCGCCTCGAGCAGTGCCACGCCCGGCTCGCCGGCGAGCAGCTTGCGCAGCCCGGCCCGCACGATCGGATGATCATCGATGACGAGGATCTTCATGCCGCCGCCCGCGCCGCCAGCGGCAGCTCCGCCGTGACCGCGAGACCGGCGCCGGCGGCGCCGGCGACGACGAGCGTGCCGCCCAGCGCGCGGACGCGCTCGCCCATGCCGATGAGTCCGTAGCCGAGGCCGGCGCCCTGACGCATGCCGGCGCCGTCATCGCGGACCGTGACGCGGAGCCGGCCGCCTTCGGTCGCGCCCGGCTCATGCGCGATCTTGATCTCGACAATGTTCGGCCGGCCGTGGCGCACGGCATTGCTGAGGCATTCCTGGACGATGCGGTACAGCGTGGTCTCCAGCACCTCGCCGCCGCCTTCCGCCTCCGGCGCGACCCACAGCCTGAACTCGATCGCCGGATGGCGTCGCCGCCAGAAATCGACGAGACGGGCAATGGCCTCGACGAGGCCGAACTCGGCGAGGCCGATCGGCCGCAGGCGTCCCAGCATGCTCTTCACCTGCCGCTGGAGATGGCCGACGGCTTCGCCGATCGACGCGGCATGGCCGGCGATCGGCGCCAGACGACCGGCATCCGCCTCGCGCCGGATGTTGGCCGCGTCGATGTTGATGGCGAACAGAAACGGTCCGACCTCGTCGTGGAGATCGCGCGCAAGCTCATGGCGCTCCTGCTCCTGGAGCCTGAGCAGCTGCTCGTTCAGCCCGCGATTTTCCTCGCTCATCTCGGCCAGCTGCGCTGCCATCCGGTTGAAGCTGTCGCGCAGCCGCAACAGCTCCGGCGGCAGCCTCTCGTCGAGGCGGACCCCGTAATCGCCGCTGCCGACGCGCGCCAGCCCTCGCGCCAGGCGGCCGAGCGGACGCAAGGCGCGGCCGATGAAGACATAGATCAGCAGCATCGTCGGGCCGGAGAACAGCGCGAGGATCAGCAGGCTGTCGCCGAACTCGTTCCAGACTTCGAGGATCTCGTTATGCGGCTCAGTCTCGATGCTGATCTCGCCGTAATCCTGGCCGGCAACGACGATCGGCAAATTGACGCGGCCGGGCGGCACGGCCATGAGGCGGACGAACCAGGCCGGCACCTCGGAAAGCGGCGGCGCGTCCTGCGCCGGCAGGGCGAGCGCGCGGTCCTTGCCGTAGAGCTGGAGGCGCAGATGCCGGTTGCCGCGGAAGGACGCGACGAGCCGCTCGAGCTCCTGCGCGGGGTGCGGCACCCGGTCGAGGCCGATGACCGCCGCCGTGATCGTCTGCTGGGCCACGGCCAACGCGGCCCGCATCTCCACCTCGATCGACCGCCGGGCATTGAGGCACGCGATGGTCCCGCCAAGCCCGAGGCTCGCGACAAAGACCATGGCGACGAGGCCGATGAGGCGGAGCCTCAGCGACAGCGTATGGTCCCCGGCCCCGCGCACCCGTCCCTCCCCGCTTTTTATCCCCGCAGCATGCCACGGCCCTGGCCGCTTTCCTACATTTGGGAATTCTTCCCGGGAAAAACGGGAGATTGGGACATGGCCGGAGCCGCCGGAATGGCTTCTAATGGATGCCAACAGGCGGGACGAAAAGACCATGGCGTGGGGCGGGAGCTCGCTGTTGGCGCGCCTCGGGCTCGGCGCGTTGGCGCTGAGCCTGCCGCTTTGGGCGGCCCGGGCGCAGGAAGCGCCGGCGCCCGGCGCAAGCCTGCCCGAAGTCACCGTGATCGGCACGACGCCGCTGCCCGGCACCGGGATCGACATCGACAAAGTGCCGGCAAATGTTCAGACGCTGACCTCGTCCGATCTCTCGCGCGAAGGCTCGCCCAACCTGGTCAACACGCTCAACAACCAGGCCGGCAGCGTCAACACCAACGCGGTCACGGACGAGCCTTTCCAGCCGGACATTCTCTTTCGCGGCTTCGAGGCTTCGCCGGTGGTGGGCACGCCGCAAGGGCTGGCGGTCTATCAGAACGGCGTTCGCGTCAACGAGGCCTTCGGCGACGCCGTCAACTGGGATCTTATCGCCCCGATCGCCATCGATCGCGTCGATCTCGTCAGCGCCAACCCCGTCTACGGGCTCAACGCGCTGGGCGGGGCCGTCCTCGTCACCATGAAGAACGGCTTCACCTATCACGGCTTCGAGGACGAGCTTGCCGGCGGCTCGTTCGGCCAGTTCAGCCAGTCCTTGCAATATGGCAAGCAGGTCGGCGGCATCGGCGCCTATCTCGGCGGGACCTATTCTCAGCAGCAAGGCTGGCGGCAGTTCTCCGGCGATCGGGTGCAACAGCTCTACACCGATCTCGGGGCGCGCGGCCACGGCGTCACCCTCGACCTCAGCTTCTCCGGCGCCAATAATTTTCTGGAGGGCCAGGGCCCCACCCCCGAGCAGGAGCTGGCGGCGGGCCGCTCGCTGGTATTCACCCTCCCTCAGAACAACGTCAACCAGCTCCAATTTGTCACGCTCAGCGCCTCCTACCAGGCGACCGACACGCTCTCATTCCAGGGCAACGTCTATCGCCGCGAGTTCCATCAAACGGTTTCCAACGGCAACACGACCGGCTTCACCGCCTGCGCCTCCGGCAACGGACTGCTCTGCCAGTCGGACGGCGCGACGCCGCTGGTCTCGACCACCGGCGGGTCGATCCCTGATCTCTCGAACGGCGGCACCATTCCGATCGGCGAGAACGATTTCGAGACCATCCACACGATCACCTATGGCGGCTCGGCGCAGACCACCTATACCGGCGGCCTCTTCGGCCACGAGAACAACTTCGTCCTGGGCGGCAGCATCGACAATTCGAAGATCGATTTTCAAACCGCGACCGAGGTGGGTCAGATCAACCCCTCGCTCGAGGTGGAAGCCTCCGGCTTCTTCGTGTCCACGCCGGAGGATACCGGCTTCCTCACGACCCCGGTCGGTCTGCGCACCATCAGCACCTATTACGGCGCATTCGTCAGCGATACCTTCAACGTGACGCAGGCGCTCGCGGTCACGGCCAGCGGCCGCTACAACCTGGCTCAGCTCGATTTGAACGACTACGAAGGGTCCAATCTCACCGGCTATAACACCTACGCCCGGTTCAATCCGGCGATCGGCGCCACCTACAAGATCTTCGCCGGCTTGACCGCTTATGCCGGCTACTCCGAAGGCAATCGCACGCCGTCGCCGAGCGAGCTCGAATGCGCCAATCCCGCGCTCCCTTGCCTCCTCCCCTCAGCGCTCGCTTCCGACCCGTCGCTGAAGCAGGTGGTCTCGCATACCTACGAAGCGGGGCTGCGCGGCAAATTCACCCTGCCCGATGTGGTCCCCGGCCGGTTCGGCTGGAATTTCGGGCTGTTCCGCTCCGATCTCGACAATGACATTTACGGCGTCGCCACCTCGATCAGCACCACCTTCTTCGAAAATATCGGGTCGACGCGGCGCCAGGGGATCGAGACCGGCCTCACCTACAACGACGAGAAGTGGTCGGTGTATGCCAATTACAGCCTCGTCGACGCCACCTTCCAATCGCCGCTGACGCTGCCTTCGCCCAGCAATCCCTTCGCCGATGCCGCCGGCAACATCCAGGTTCAGCCGGGCGATCGCTTGCCCGGCATACCGGAGCACCAGCTCAAGGTCGGCGCCGATTATCGCCTGACCCCGCATTGGACCGTGGGCGGCACCCTCATCTACAACGGCAGCCAGTACTTCCGCGGCGACGAATCGAATCAGAACAAACCGCTACCGGGGTATGAGGTGGTCAATCTTCACAGCTCCTACGAGGTCACCAAGAACTTCGAGCTGTTTGCCGATGTCTCCAACCTGTTCGATACGCGCTATGCGACCTTTGGAGAATACGGTGATCCGACCGGCGTCGGCGCGCCCGGCGTGCCCACCAGCGGGATCGGCGTCGACAACAGGTTCGTCAGCCCGGCGCCGCCGATTGCCGTGTTCGGCGGCGTTCGGGTGACGTTCTAGGCGCGGGTCACCGCAGCGACTGGTTGAAGCGCTCGAGCGCCTCGCCGCCGGGGATGAGCTCGGCCTCGCCGAGCTCGTTGAACGGCGTCTCCACGGTGTGGAGATAGTCGTGCAGGTCCTGCGCCTCCGGCTCGAGATAGAGGAGCCCCGTCACCACCTCGCCCGCCGCGTGGCGCTCCTGCAGGTAGTTCATCGCCGTGATGCGGTTGTGCACGTCGTAATCGGGGGTGACTTTCCGGAGGCGCAGCACCGAGCCGTCATGCTGCGTCACCACCTCGACCGTCCCCGGCTCGTAATCGACATGGATCGGTTCGCGCGTGGTGATGTAATCGAGGCGATTCACCGCTTCATTATGCTCGCGCACGAAGTCGAAGCTCTTGGTCGAGCCGAGATGGTTGTTGAAGGCGACGCAGGGGCTGATGACGTCGAGGAAGGCGGCGCCCTTGTGGGCGATCGCCGCCTGCAGCAGCGGCACGAGCTGCGCCTTGTCGCCGGAGAAGCTGCGGCCGACGAAGCTCGCGCCCAGCTGCAGCGCCATGCCGACGAGATCGATCGAGCTGTCGGTGTTCATGACGCCGCGCTTGTTCTTCGAGCCCTTGTCGGCGGTGGCGGAGAACTGCCCCTTGGTGAGGCCGTAGACGCCGTTGTTCTCGACGATATAGACCATGTTGACGCCGCGCCGGATCGAATGCGCGAACTGGCCGAGGCCGATCGACGCGCTGTCGCCGTCGCCGGAGACGCCGAGATAGATGAGATCGCGGTTGGCGAGGTTGGCGCCGGTCAGCACCGAGGGCATGCGCCCGTGGACGCTGTTGAAGCCGTGCGAGGCGCCCAGGAAGTAGGTCGGCGTCTTCGACGAGCAACCGATGCCGGAGAGCTTCGCGATCCGGTGCGGCGGCAGGTCGAGCTCGAAGCACGCCTGGACGATGGCGGCGCTGATCGAATCATGGCCGCAGCCGGCGCAGAGGGTCGAGACCGCGCCTTCATAATCGCGATGAGTGAAGCCGAGCTTGTTGGTCGGCAGCTGCGGATGGTGCAGCTTGGGCTTGGCGATGTAGGTCATATCGTCTTCCTCAGCGGCGTCACGTTGACCGCCTGCAGCCTCTCGGCGATGGCGCGGGTGATGAAGCGCTCGGTGATCGGCGTGCCGTCGTAATGCAGCACCGGCGTCAGCTTCGCCGGGTTGAGGCCGAGCTCGGTCAGCAGCAAGGTGCGAAGCTGCGCGTCGCGATTCTGCTCGATCACGAACACCTGATCGTGCGCGGCGACGAAATCGACCACGTCCTGGCCGAAGGGGAAGCCGCGGAGTCTGAGGCCGTCGAGGTGGATGCCCTGCGCCTCGAGCGCGGCCAGCGCTTCATGCATCGCCGGCGTGGTCGAGCCGAAATAGAGGACGCCGTGCTTGGTCGGCTGCTTGGCCGGCCGCGGCACCGGCCGCGGCACGAGCTGCTTGGCCGTCTCGAACTTCCTGAGGAGCCGCTCCATGTTGTCGACATAGGCCGGCCCTTCCTCGGTATAGCGGGCATAGCGGTCCTTGGTCGTGCCGCGGGTGAAGAAGGCGCCGCTGGTCGGATGCGTCCCGGGATAGGTGCGGTAGGCAATGCCGTCGCCGTCGACATCGAGATAGCGGCCGAACTGCTTCCCGGCCTCGAGCTCGGCCGCGGTCATCACCTTGCCGCGGTCCATGCGGCGGGTGTCGTCCCAGGCCAGCGGCTCGCACAGCCACTCGTTCATGCCGATGTCGAGATCCATCATCACGAAGATCGGCGTCTGCAGCCGGTCGGCGAGATCGAAGGCCTGGGCGCCGAACTCGAAGCACTCGCGGGGATCCTCGGGGAAGAGCAGCACGTGCTTGGTGTCGCCATGGGAGGCATAGGCGCAGGAGAGGATGTCCGCCTGCTGCGTCCGCGTCGGCATGCCGGTCGAGGGGCCGCCCCGCTGCACGTCGAAGATCACCGCCGGGATCTCGGCGAAATAGGCGAGCCCCAGGAATTCCTGCATCAGCGAGATGCCGGGGCCGGACGTGGCGGTGAAGGCGCGCGCCCCGTTCCAGGCGGCGCCGATCACCATGCCGATGGAGGCGAGTTCGTCCTCGGCCTGAATG
The DNA here is from genome assembly GCA_035642295.1 of Allostellaceae bacterium. Taxonomy (GTDB): domain Bacteria; phylum Pseudomonadota; class Alphaproteobacteria; order ATCC43930; family CGMCC-115725; genus DAHUYF01. The sequence continues at coordinate 10,915 of DASQSR010000187.1, forward strand.
ATGCCGAAGCGGCTCTTGCCGGTGGCGGGATCGACGCGAAAGCGCCGGCAATGCCGGGCAAAGGCCTCGGCGAGCGACGAGGACGGCGTGATCGGATACCAGGCGCAGACCGTGGCGCCGCCATAGAGCGCGCCCAGCGCCGCCGCGCTGTTGCCCTCGAGATAGATGCGATCGCCGACCGCGTCCGAGCGGCGCACCTTGATGCCCAGGGGACAGCCGAGATGCTGGAGCGCGTAGTCCCGGCCCATGTGGAGCGCGTGCAGATTGGGCTGGATCAGCTTGTCCTTGCCCTTGAACTGCTCGCCGATCAGCTGCTCGATCGCCGCGATGTCCATGTCGAGCAGCGCCGAGAGCGCGCCGACATAGATGATGTTCTTGAACAGCTGGCGCTGGCGCGCGTCGGTGTATTCCTTGTTGCAGATCTCGGTGAGCGGCATGCCGATGATCTCGATGTCGTCGCGGAAGCGGGCGAGCGGCATCGGCTTGGTCGAATCGTAGAAGAGGTAGCCGCCGGGCTCGAGACTTTTGACGTCCTGATCCCAGGTCTGCGGATTCATCGCCACCATCAGGTCGACGCCGCCGCGGCGACCGAGATGGCCCGCTTCCGAGATGCGCACCTCGAACCAGGTCGGCAGGCCCTGGATGTTCGAGGGGAAGATGTTGCGCGAAGCGACCGGCACGCCCATGCGCAGGATCGACTTGGCGAAGAGCTGGTTGGCGCTCGCCGAGCCGGAACCGTTGACGTTGGCGAACTTGACGACGAAATCGTTGATCCCTGTTATCGGCTTCGACATGCGCCCGCCTGCGTCATTTCGAGAAGGAACTTCTGCATATCCCAGGCCCCGGTCGGGCAGCGCTCGGCGCACAGCCCGCAATGCAGGCACATGTCCTCGTCCTTGACCATGACCCGTCTGGTCTTCAGCGTGTCCGAGATGTAGAGATCCTGCGCCAGATTGCTGGCCGGCGCCTTCAGCCGCTGCCGCAAATCCGCCTCTTCGCCGTTCTCGGTGAAGGTGATGCAATCCATCGGGCAGATATCGACGCAGGCGTCGCACTCGATGCACAGCCCCGTGCTGAACACGGTCTCAACGTCGCAATTGAGGCAGCGCTCGGCCTCGAGATAGCCGAGCTTCTGGTCGAATCCGAGCTCGACCTCGACCTTGATGTTCCGCAGCGCCACCGTCTGGTCGGCGTGCGGCACCTTGTAGCGCAGATCGAGCGAGATGTCGTTGTCGTAGCTCCACTCGTGGATGCCCATCTTCTGGCTCACGAGGTTCACCATCGGCGGCGGCCGGTCCTTGACGTCCTCGCCATGGAGCAGCTTGTCGATCGACACGGCCGCGTCGTGGCCATGCGCCACCGCCCAGATGATGTTCTTCGGCCCGAACGCCGCGTCACCGCCGAAGAAGACGCGCGGGATCGAGGATTGCATCGTCTTGGGATCGACTTTGGGCATGCCCCAGCGGTCGAATTCGAGGCCGATATCGCGCTCGATCCAGGGAAAGGCATTCTCCTGCCCGACCGCCACCAGCACGTCGTCGCATTCCATCACCACGTCCGGCTCGCCGGTCGGCACCAGGTTGCGGCGGCCTTTCTCGTCGTACTTCGCCGCCACCTTCTCGAACGCGACGCCGGTGAGCTTGCCGGCCTCGTGCTTGAATTCCTTGGGGACGAGGAAGTTGAGGATCGGGATGCCTTCGCGCATCGCGTCCTCTTTCTCCCAGGGCGATGCCTTCATCTCCTCGAAGCCGCTGCGCACGACGACGGTGACCTGCTCGCCGCCCAGCCGCTTGGAGGAGCGGCAGCAATCCATCGCCGTGTTGCCGCCGCCGAGCACGATGACCCGCCGGCCGATGCGGTCGATATGGCCGAACGAGACGCTGGAGAGCCAGTCGATGCCGATATGGATATGGGCGGCGGCTTCCTTGCGGCCGGGAATGTCGAGGTCGCGGCCGCGCGGCGCGCCGGTGCCGACGAAGATCGCGTCATAATCCTCGGCAAGCAGCGCCTTCAGGCTGTCGACGCGCTGCCCCAGGCGCAATTCGACGCCCATGTCCACGATATAGCCGACCTCCTCGTCGATGACCTCCTCCGGCAGGCGGAATTTCGGGATCTGGGTGCGGATCATGCCGCCCGCCTGCTTGTCGCCGTCATAGAGGACGCAGTGATAGCCGAGCGGCATCAGGTCGCGCGCCACTGTGAGCGAGGCGGGGCCGGCGCCGACGAGCGCCACGCGCTTGCCGTTCTTGCGCGCGGGAATCGGCGGCAGCAGCTTGCGGACGTCGTCCTTGTTGTCGGCGGCGACGCGCTTCAGCCGGCAGATCGCCACCGGCTCCTTCTCGACCCGGCCGCGCCGGCAGGCCGGCTCGCACGGACGGTCGCAGGTGCGGCCGAGGATTCCCGGGAAGACGTTGGATTTCCAGTTCACCATGTAGGCGTCGGTGTAGCGGCCCGCGGCGATCAGCCGAATGTATTCGGGAACCGGGGTGTGCGACGGGCACGCCCACTGACAGTCCACCACCTTATGGAAGTAGTCGGGGACGCGTATATCCGTGGGATGCAATGCGCTTCTCCTCCTCGGCGACCCGGATTACGAGTCGTCGGGTCTGCTTTCTTATCTTTCAGTGTCCAGGTCGGCCTCGTTGTCGAGCGCGTCGGCGATGCTGATGAGCTCGCGCGTCAGCTCGGGGATGGCGGTCTGCTCCGACAGGTCGCGGCAACGTCGCGCCAGCACGCGCATCCGCTGGACGCGCGCGCGCTCACTCATCGCTGTAGATTCGGCCGTCATGGCGTCTCCCCACGCCGCGGTCGGGGCTCATGCCCCGTTACCGACTCGGCCGCGTAATGTGCCCCATCGGCGCCACCGCCGCAACTCCCGTCGGCTGGGCTCAGACATGCCGAAATGGCTGTCGGGGACGCTCGCCGCGACGCGGCAAACCCCTTGTCTTTTTGGGGTCTTAGTCGGGAACCTTGATATCGACGTAGAGCGGCGGGCCGCCATAGCGCTCGCCGAGCGCGCCGAGCTCCACCGCGAGGTCCTCGAGCGTCGCGTTGCGTGGCAGCATGAAGGCGAGCGCTGCTCTCTCGAAGATCGCCGTCACACGGCTCGGCTCCTGTCGGGTCGTGCTGCTCATTGCCGCCTCCTGGTGTCGGTCACTGCCATAAACCCATTCGTCCGAAGCCTTATCCGTAACAATTGGAGTCAATTGGTAAGGCTGGTGGTAAGGCTGGCGGGCCCCCGCGAATCGCAAGCGCGGCGCCAGCCGACTCTATTTTGCCTCTTGCGCGCTTGCGGTATCGTGACATTCGCGTGTTGCGTGCTATGGTCTCGGCGCGGCTGATTCGCGAACGCGGCACCGCACCCGGGGGGCAGCATGACGATGAAGCGGCGAACGCTTCCGCCGACGTCACGAATTTTCATGGGGAGGAGGCCGCATTGGCCTCGTCTGGTGAGCGCGGGGCTGCTCACCTTCGCGCTCGGCATAACCGGATTCGGCATCGCCACCGCCGTCTATCTTGATCACGCGCGCGGGCTTGCCAACGGAGCCGCGGCAGAGCGCACGTCTCCGCCCTCCCCATCCCTGGCGCGCGCGCCGGAGGCGGCGCCCGCCATCGCCGGCTCCTCTCTGCCCACGGCGTCGCCGCGTAGCCCTGCCGAGCTGGCGGCGCTCTCGCCGGAGGCGGGAAAGCCTGCCGCGACTCCGGCGCCGGCTTCACCGGCCCCTCCGGCGGCCCCTGCTGCCGCTACTCCAGCCGCGTCTGCGCCGTCGCCGGCTGCCGTCGCAGCGCTGACGCCGCCCACGCCGCCGCCTGCCGCTTCACCGGTCGCCCCGCCGCCGCCCCGCGCAGCGGTTCCCGCGCCTGAGTTGTCGCGGACCCCGTCGTACTGGGTCGAATACGGCGTCTTCGCCGTCGCGCACTATGCCGCCCGGCTGCGGGACGTGCTCGCCCGGAGCGGCCTCGAGTCGGTGGTGGTCGAGACGCATGACCCGCGCGGCCGGCCGTTGCTTCGGGTGCGCTCGGCTCCGCTCGGCGATCTCATCGCCGCCCAGGAGGCGGCGCGGCAGGCGGAGACCGCGCTGGGAATCGCGCCGCTCGTCCATCGCGGCGAGCCCGAAACGCTTGCCAGCGCCAAGCGCTACTGGGTCCAGTTCGGAGCCTTCCGCGAAGCTGGCCCGGCGGCCCGGCTTCGCCACCGCCTCGCCGGAGCCGGTATCGCAGCCGGCGTATTCTCGACACGAGGAACGAACGGCAAGTCTTTGTATTTGGTGCGGTCGGCGGATCTGAGTTCGCATGCGAACGCGGTCGCGCTGGCACAGCGCGGACAGTCGGTGACGCAGGCGACCAATCTGATCGGCGAGCGGCTCGAGCCTGCGGGCCAGCATTATCCGCCGCGCACGCCGCCGCACCCGATCGTTTCGGCGCGTTGAGCACCGCGCGCGAAGTCGGCCGGACAGACTTCAGGCGCCCAAGGCTTTCCTGATCTCCGAGGTCAGCGATTCGGCGCGAATCGGCTTCTCCAGCAGCTTGCCATGGCGGGGCCCGAAGCGCCCCTTGGCCTTCTCGGCAAAGCCGGTGCAGTACAGCACCTTGAGATTTGGCCGGATCAGCTTCGCCTGAGCGGCAAGATCGAAGCCGTTGGCGCCCGGCATGACGATATCGGTGAACAGCAGGTCGACATGGCGCTCGGCGATGACGCGGATCGCCTCGTAAGCGTCGCCGGCCATAAGCACAGCGAACCCTGCCGACGTCAGGAGCTCCCGCACGAAGCTGCGGACCGGCGTCTCGTCGTCGACGACAAGAATGACGAACTGGTAAGCCATCGCAAAGCGAACGCCCAGCCGGCGCTCATCGGCATAGTTGAACCAATAACGTGCAGGGCAATGTTCTAGCGGCGCGTCACGGTTGCACATCGCCCGGGAAGCGAGACGACCCGATGAGTCGCCCCGCCGCCCGAAGGCCGGCTACTCCACTGTCGTCAAATTGGCCGCGGCGACCTTGCCGCGATCGCGGACCACCTCGTAATTAATGCGCTGCCCCTCCATCAGCGATTGCATACCGGCGCGCTGAACCGCTGTGACATGGACGAAAACGTCGGCACCGCCCCCCTCCGGGCGGATAAAGCCGTACCCTTTGGTCGTGTTGAACCATTTCACCGTGCCGACAGCCATCACGATCTCCTCGTCAATGCAGGCCGCGACGGGCGCGGCCGGATCGTCCCAACGCGTTTGCTCCGGGCGTAACAGCCGGCAGGCGATCGGCGCCAAGCGCAAGCGGGGGAAGCGCCGAGCCTGCGGCCGCCTGCGCGCGCTCGCAACCGCAATCTTTTTGCATTTGCGAGGAACTTTTCTTATCGTCCCGCGCCTTTCGCAACCGGCCGGGCGACATGATTCTGACGCCGATTGAATCCGATCGTCTGCCGGCGCTACTGCAGCGCTTCGCGGCGGCGCTCGGCACTTCCTGGACGCGGCAGGTGTTTGCTCGCATCGCTCGCCCCGAGGACGCGGCGCGCGCCGCGGGCCCCATCGCCGCTCGACATCGCCGCGAGGCGCTGGCGCTCGCCCGCCGCTTCGGCATGGGCGTGCGGGCGGGCAGCCCCACTCTCGATGTCAGCTGGGACGGTGCCGCGTTGCGCGCCGACACCGAGGCCTATGTCCTGCTGCATGAGGTCGCGCATTTTCAGCTCGCCTCGCCGGAGCGGCGCCGCTGCACCGATTTCGGCCTTGGCCCCGGCCCCGAGACGGGCGATCGCGCGGCGGCCGTCCGTGCCGCGAGCCTCTTCGGCCTCGCCGCCGAGCGCGAAGAAGCGATGGCCTCGCTCCTCGGGATTCTCTGGGAAGCATCGCTCGGCCATCCCGCGCTCGCCTCCTTCCTCGACCAGAACTGGCTCGAAGGAGCGGAGCGGCCGGGCACGGCCGAGCATTTCCGCACGACGCTCGCGGCGCTTGCCGAAGGCGGCTTCGTCAGCGAAGCGGGACGGCCCACCTTCGGGCTGCGCTCGGCGCCCGACACGTCTCAGTATAGGGCGCTGTGCGGCCCGGCGAAGTGGATGTGAATCGCCAGGCAGCGGTGATAGGCGGTGGGCTCGCGGCGCCGCAGCAGTCGCCCGAGCCACGACCGGCGCGGGGCGGGAACGGAAACCGGGCGGACGCGAGGCGCCGAAACTGGCACCGGGCCGGCGCGCAGAACGGGAACGGGGGCTGGGCGGGCACGGAGGACGGGAACCGGCGCCGGGCGCGCGCGTTCAATCTCGACAAGCCCCGCGCTTGGTATGCTCAGCCGAAGGATACCATCCTGCGCACGCATGGCGTTCTCCTCTGGTGATGGCGGGGTAAGTCGCTCGACGTTTAAGCCGGTAAGCCAACGCGACGACACGGCGAAAAGTTCCAACCATAGGTCGATTCAACTTTGCGCTGCGCAGCCAAAGGTTTGTCGCGCGCCGTAAGACACAGCGACCGCGGCGATGCCGCTGTTTGCCTCCGCGGGAGGCAATTTCATGGCCCAGGATCGAGAGACGCTGCTCGGCGCCGCCATTGTCGCGGCGCTGACGCTCTACGCCGCCGCCGCGGAACGTCGCCGGCGGCAGCAGCCGGTGATCGACGGCGACGGCGACGGCGCGCATGGCCGCCTTGCCGACGCGCCGCACCAGATCCCCGCCGCGGCCTGGCGTCACATCGTGCTTCGCGTCTTCGGCGACATCAGCCGCGACCATGTCGGGCTGATGGCCGCCGGCACCGCGTTCTATGTGCTGCTGGCGCTGGCGCCGGGCTTCACCGCGCTGGTCGCCCTTTACGGCCTCGCCTTCGATCCCGCTCAGGTCCAGGCACAGGTCAAGGCGATCGAAGGCGTCGTTCCGGCGGAAGGCCGGCTGTTGATCGCCCAGCAGCTCACCCAGGTCGTGCGGGCGAGCTCGTCGACGCTCGGCATCGGCTTCGTCGTCAGCCTCGCTCTCTCGATCTGGAGCGCCAATTCCGCCACCAGCGCCTTGATGACGTCGCTCACCGTCGTTTATGGGGAGCGCGAGAAGCGGGGCCTTCTCGTCTACTACGGCACGTCCCTGGTGCTCACCGTGAGCGGCGTCGTCTTCGGCCTGCTGTCGCTGCTGCTCATCGCGGTGATTCCCGCGGTGCTCGGCCTGCTGCCGCTCGGCGGCTTCGGTCAGGCGCTGGTGAGCGTCGTGCGCTGGCCGGTGCTGATGCTTCTGTTCGGCACGGCGCTGGCCGTCGTTTACCGCTACGGGCCGTCGCGCCGGGAGCCGCGCTGGATCTGGGTGAGCTGGGGCGCGGTTGCCGCAACGCTGCTGTGGATTGCCGGCTCCGGCCTGTTTTCGCTCTATGTCGGACGCTTCGCCACCTACAACCGGACCTATGGCTCGCTCGGCGCGGTGGTCGTGCTGCTGATGTGGTTCTGGATCTCGGCCTATGTCGTCCTGCTGGGCGCCGAGTTCAACGCCGAGATGGAGCATCAGACGATGCGAGACACCACGGACCGGCCGCGCAAGCCGATGGGTGAGCGCGGCGCCTATGTCGCCGACACCGTCGCGCGATAAAGCCCCTTAGAACTCGGCGCGGGCGAAGAACCGGCGAATCTTGCGCCCGAGGAAGACAGCGAGGCCGACCGCCTGGACCTCACCCCGCTCCTCGGGCGAGAGGGCAAGGGCGTCCTGGTTCCTCGCAAGCCGATCGGCCTGCAACCGGCCGAGCTCGGCGATCGCCTCGGGATGCTCGGCGAGGATCGGCTCCAGCTGCTCCTTGCGTATCTCCAGCAGCGTCGCCTGTGTCCGCGCCGTGACAGTAGCGCTCCGGGCAGCCCCGGCCAGCAGCGACATTTCCCCCAGCACGTCCCCGGGCGTGAGCTGTCCGACGATGCGCGCTTCCGCGCCCTGGCCCCGTTTCGAAGCTTCGAGCAACCCGGCGATGAGGATGAACAGCGATGCGCCGAGGTCACCCTCGCGCACGATCACCGATCCCGGCGCAAATTCCTGGATGCGGACCTCGCGCTCGAGACGCTCGAGCGTGGCCGGCGTGAAGAACTGGAAGAACGGCGTCCGCTGCAGGACCGTGCGGACATCGATTCCGGTCTCGATGTGGCGCGGCCCGTGGTCGAGCAGCACGAGGCCCTGTCTCGGCAGGGCCGGCGCCAGGCCGCCACGATCGAGGAACTTCAGCGCGTTGACCATCACGTTGCGCGCGATGAGGCTGCCGGCGCTGTAGTCGCGGATCCAGAAATTCATGTTGTAGAGGATGCCGCCGTTGAGCACCTCCTCGATCGTGACCTGCGGGGATGGATCACGCAGCACGTCGTCCGTCGCTTCCATGGCGCATTGCAGGATATCGATGACGCGTTCCGCCGGGACGCTGTAGTCCATGCGGATGGTGCGCGTGATGCGGAAATGAGGGTACGGCGCGTTGAAGTTGGTGAACTGGTTCGCCACCAGCATGCTGTTCGGGATCACCACCAACCGGCCTTCGACGGTGAGCAGATGCGTCGACCGCCAGGTGATCTCCGTGATCCGCCCGATCACGTTTGTCGAGGTCTCGATCCAATCGCCCAGCCTTATGACCTGGTCTGCGTTGAGGGCGATGCCGCCGAACACATCGGAAATCGTCTTCTGCGCCGCAAGGCCGATGACCGCTGCGAAGAACCCGGATGTGGCGAGCAATCCGCTCAGGGATTGCTCGAACACGTGCGAGATGATGATCAGGATGGCGATGAAGTAAACCAGCACCGTGCTGACATCGATCAGCAGTTTCGGCACCTGCGTGCCGGCCTCATGGCGGCGTGCATAGCTGCGGATGGCCGCGGCGATGACGGTGTTGGCGAGCCAGGCGCCGGTCAGCCAGAACCCGATGCTGATCGCGGTCGCTATGTCCCGTTGCGCGGCCTCCGGCAGGCCCCACATCGTTCCCGCCGCGTCCTGGCGCATCAGCCCGGAGAGGGCCGTGAAAATGGCCAAAGCAATGACTGGCGAAAGAAGACGCCGCATATCCCTTTTACCCCGACATGCCACGTGCATCCCGGCACGGAACGCGGCATCCAAAACGGCGCACGCTACCATATCCCTGCCCGGGGCAACACCGCGGCGGTCCCATGGCGCGAATGGCGTTTGAGGTTGGCCCCGGCCGCGCCCTTGGTGCAGTCTTGACCGGCGCGGAAATCCCGGCCGATCTCCTCTGCAAGGTCGATGTCCTCGAATTGAAATCCCATCACCGGCAGCCGCGGGGTGGAAACAGGCGAAGCGAGAACCTTTCATGGATCGGTATAAATGGAGCTTCTTCGTGCCGGCCGCAGTGCTGGTGGGCGCCTTGGCCTTGCGTTTGGCCGATCCGCCGCCGACCCAAGCGCTGAGAAATTTCACCTTCGACACATTTGAGCGGCTGGCGCCCCGCCCTTACGTCGATGCCGGGGTCCGGGTCGTCGATCTCGACGATCAAAGCCTTGCCCGCCTGGGGCAATGGCCCTGGCCCCGCACCGAGGTCGCACGGCTTGTTGACCGGCTGGCCAAGGCCGGCGCGGCCGCCATCGTCTTCGACATCGTCTTCGCCGAGCCGGACCGGACCTCGCCGCGGAATGTGCTGCCGATCTGGCGAGATATCGACGGCGCCAATGTCCCCGATGCGCTGTTGGCCGGGCTTCCCGACCATGACGCAGTCCTGGCCCGGACGGTCGCCGGGACACCCACCGTCCTCGGCATCGTCCTCGCCGATCAGGCGCAGGCGCGACCGGCGCCGCATTGGGGCGTCGCCCTTGCCGGCAAGGATGTCCGGCCGTTTCTCTTCACCTTCGGCGGCGCCATCACCAATTTGCCGATGCTCGATGCGGCGGCCGCCGGTCTTGGCGCCTTGAACTCCGCGCCCGACCGGGACGGGGTGGTCCGGCACGTGCCGTTGTTCTTCGCCATGAAAGGGGCGGCCTCGGCTGCCGAAGGGCTCTACCCCGCCCTCTCCGCGGAAGCGTTGCGCGTCGCGCAGCACGGCGCGACCTATATCGTCAAAGGGAGCGGCGCGTCAGGCATTACCGCCTTTGGCGAGGATGTCGGCGCCAGCAGTGTCGTCATTGGCGACTTCACGGTGCCGACGGACGACCGGGCGCGTGTCACGCTCTATGACACCGGGTCGGTGGCACAGCGCACGATCCCCGCTTGGCAGGTGCTGGAGCCGGATTTCGCCTCCGCGCGGGTCGCCGGCACGATCGTCTTCATCGGGACGAGCGCGGCCGGGCTTGCCGACCTCAGGGCGACGCCGCTGCGCCCGATCGCGCCCGGGGTCGAGATCCACGCCGAGATCGCCGAGCAAATCGTATCCGGGGCTTTCCTCACGCGGCCCAACTGGATGACAGGGGCGGAGCTGCTCTGGATGCTGGTCCTCTCCGGCGCGCTTCTGCTGGCGCTCAGCCGGGTCGGCCCGTTCTGGTCCGCGATCCTGGCGACGGCCGGGATTGCCGCCGCTTTCGCCGTCTCCTGGCTGGCCTTTCGCCATCTGGGCCTGCTGGCCGATCCCGTCTATCCGGCACTGACGGCGCTCGCGCTCTATCTCAGCCAGTCGCTCCTTCACTACCTGCGCAGCGAGCATGATCGCCGCTATCTGCGAGGCGCCTTTGGCCGCTACATCTCCCCGGCGCTGCTTCAGCAGCTCGTCGACGACTCCTCGCGCCTGCGTCTGGGCGGCGAGATGCGCGACATGTCGGTGCTGTTCTGCGACATCCGCGGCTTCACGACGCTGGCCGAGACCATGGATGCCGGGACGCTGACCCGTTTCGTCAACAGCTTCCTGACGCCGATGACCGAACTGGTCATGAAGCGGTCCGGAACGATCGACAAATACATCGGCGACTGCATCATGGCCTTCTGGAACGCGCCGCTGCCCGATGCCGCCCATGCGGAGAACGCGGTGCGCACCGCGCTCGACATGCTGCGCGCGCTCGAGGGATTGAACCCGACCTGGCGTGCCGAAGCCCTCGCCGAGGGCCGGCGCCCCGCGGACATCGCCATCGGCATCGGCATCGCCACCGGCGCGTGCTGCGTCGGCAATCTCGGTTCTGAGCAGCGCTTCGACTACTCCGTTCTCGGCGACGACGTCAACCTGGCGTCACGGCTTGAAGGTCAGACCAAGGTCTTCGGCTTGCCGATCATCATCAGCGAGCGGACGCTCAAGAGGCTTCCTGGCTTTGCCACGCTCGAGCTCGACCTCCTGCGCGTCAAGGGCAAGATCGAGCCCCGGCGGATCTTTGCCGTGCTCGGGGACGAGACGGTGGCGGCCCAGCCATGGTTCGTGCAACTGGCCGCCGAGCATCAGGCGATGCTGACGGCATTCCGCGCCCGGCGGTGGGCCGAAGCGGCAGAGCTCGCCCAGCGCCTGGGCTCGAGCGCAGTGGACGCGACGCGAGCCCTCTATACCCTCTATGCCGAACGCATCGAGCGTCTGTGTCGGGCGGACCTCCCCGATGATTGGGACGGTGTCCTGGTCGCCGAAAGCAAGTAGCGGGGCCCTCTCAATGATCGCTCAGAAGGTGCACGGATTGAGGCGGCGGAAGCGGCGGAGCGGGTTCCGGCGAGGAGGGCGGCGGAGAGGTGTTCTGCGGCTGATTTTCGTCCACCTGACCGCCGGCGGCCGTTTGAAGCGGCTGCTGACCCGGCGGCAGCGCGGCATTGATCGACGCGATGATCGTCGACCTCTCGTTCGGCAGCAGGCTTGTCAGCGTGGTAGCGATCACCGCGGCATCCTGGGGCGCGAGCGATGCGAACGAGCTGCCCAAGGCGATGAGCTGATCGGGCGTCAGCACCGTCGAGAGCTCCTGGACCACGCCGGTGACGCCGTTCACCTGGTTGGTGTCGTGGAGCGCGGTCTGCGCGCGCAAAATCCCGGAAAGGTAGTCCTGGTCGCGCTTGAGATCGGCCCTCTGTTGCGCCGTCAACGTGCTGCCCGGTCCCTTCTCGACGATCGCCACGAGATCGGCGATATCCGAATGACCGGAGGTGCGGAGCGGTCGGACGATGGCCGTGTCGCCAGGAGCGGGCTGGCGCTGGAACTGCAGACCGGCTGTCACGATCTCGCTTTTGCCATTGTTGACTGCCTGCGCCTTCGAGAAGCCCTGCAACGCCGGCGGCGCCGAGCCGAGTTGAGCGATGATGCCGCGAATGAGCGGAACGAAGGCGGCCGGCACCTGCGCCGCGGTCACGGTATGCCCGGTGCTGCGAACCACGACCAGCGCGCCCCCTTGCGACAAGCGCTGCGATCCGCCCGACCGCGCGGTCCAGGTGGGCTGGCCCTGCACAGGCACGATAAACACGTCGCCTTGCGGCGAGACCACACCGATGACAATCGAACCGCGAATGCCCAAGGTGCCGGCCGGCGTGCGGATCTCGGTGTTCGAATTCCGCGTGGCGACCCCTGAGACGAAACGGAACGCGCCGGCGACGACGGTGACGGTCTTTTCCGAAACGCTTTCGACGGGATTGAAGACCGACCGATTGATGATCAGCGTCGCCCTGGGCCCGACTTCCAGCGTCGAGCGATCGCGAAATTCGATCACCGTGCTCGAGGTCTTGGTGGTGAGGACTCTGTCGTTGAAGAAGATGTCCTCGCCGACGGTCACCTGGCGCGCAGCCTCGGTGCCGTAGGTGGCCCGCACGTCCTCTTTGACGGAGGCGGCC
>DASQSR010000188.1:0-9792 GCA_035642295.1 Allostellaceae bacterium
GCGTTCTGCGTATTCGAGCCGGAGGTCGACCCGAAGGCATTAGCCGTGTTCTGGCCGAAGAAGTCGGTCAAGATGAAGGTATCGAGCTCGCCGTAGCTGGTCGGCGTGCGGACGTCGAAGGCGAAGTTCGACTGCCGCGGATTGAAGCGCATATTGCCATGCAGCCCGCTATTGGCCGAGCCCCGCAGCGGAATAGAGTTCGGCGCGACGACGTCCGGCGCATCGCTGCCGGCAGAGCTCAGGTCATCGATGATCGCGACCTTGGCGAAGCCGCCGATTTTCAGCGAGGTATTGGTGCCGGGCACCAGGAAGGAGCCCGGGAACGAGCCGCCGCCCGGAGCGGCCTGGCCGGCCATCGCCGAGCTGTCAGTGCCGGGCGCGGCCTGCGCCAGCTGGTTGCTGTTGGATGAAGCCTGGACTTGCGTGCCGCTGCTGGGCGCCGTTTGGGCGCTGGCGGCCGTCGCGCCGGCGAACAGCGCCACGGCAGCCGTGAGGCTTCCCAGCGCCAGCCCGGCGTTGAATTTATTGAAAATTTTCATTGTACCCCCACACGTGGTTCCGCGGTTGGACGGCGGGAAGCCGTTCCTCGACGGCTAAAATCCGCCGAAACCCCTAGAGAAGACAAGCGCAGACGGTTGAATAGGCAGCGGATTGCGGATCGGTGTGGCTCCCGGGCAACACTTGGGCGAGGCTACTTCCGCGGCCCTGCCACTCCCGGTGGCGTCGGCCGGCCCAGGGACATCGGCGCAAATCGGCTCAAATTGGCGTGAGGCGGCCGGCAGATGCCGGTCCTCAGGCGCCGCGGCGCCTATATTATGGTAACGGCGCCGGGCGGGCGCACCCGACGGCACTGCCTCTAAGAGCCTGGAAAGAGGAGGGCGGAAGATGCCGAGTGGACGCAAAACGGTCTGCCAGGCCGTGGCTGCACTGGCCGGAGCGACCCTGCTGCTCGCCGCCTGCGCCGATCCCAATCCGCTCTGGACGCCGAACTCGCCCCGGAACGGCGCCCAGCAGCCGGTCGACCCCATCTACGGCACGCCGATCCCGGGCTATCCCACGATCAACGGCGGCAGCTTGGGGCGGTAAGCCCGCGAGCCGCACCGGATAGCGACAGGCTAGCGGCAGGCTTGCCGCGGCCCGCGGGCGGGATATGCTCTTGCCGCCCGCCCCGACCAGGCCTGAAACCATGAAGCCGCGTGAGCGCGTCGCCTTCTCCGCCATCGTCGATCGCCCGCCCCTCGAGCTGCCCCCCGGCGTGCGGCTGGTGGTCTGGCCGATCATCAACCTCGAGGAATGGGACATCGAGCGGCCGATGGCGCGGCAGGTCTTGCCGGCGCCAACCGGAGTGCCGCTGCTGCCGGACGTTCCCAACTGGAGCTGGCACGAGTACGGCATGCGCGTCGGCGTCTGGCGCTTCTTGGCCGCCTTCGATGCGATCGGCGCCCGCGGGACGCTGTCGATCAACGCCAAGGTGGTGGAGAGCTATCCGCGCGTGGCAGGGGCGGCGAAGGAGCGCGGCTGGGAGTTCATGGGCCACAGCTATGTGCAGGGGCCGATCCACAAGCTCGACGACCAGCGCGCCACCATCCACCAGTCGCTGGACCTGCTGGAGAAATTCACCGGGCGACGGCCGGTCGGCTGGTTGGGGCCGGGGCTGACGGAGACCTACGAGACGCCGGAGCTCCTCGCCGAGGCCGGCGTGCAATATATCGGCGACTGGGTCTATGACGACGAGCCCACCGAGATCGCGACGGCGAAGGGGACGCTGGTGACCCTCCCCTACACGGTCGAGCTCAACGACATCCCGATGATGATCGTGCAGCACCACGCAGCCGAGGAGCTGCTGCGCCGCGCGACCGACCAGTTCGACCGGCTCTATCGCGAAGGCGCCGAGCGCGCCAAGATCCTGTCGCTCGCCATCCACCCCTACATCACCGGCGTGCCGCACCGGATCAAATACCTCGAGGCCTTCCTCGATTATGCGAAGCGCCATACCGGCGTCGTCTTCTGGACGGGCGAGGAGATCCTCGCCTGGTATCGGCAGGCGCGCGGGTGAGCCGGCGCTAAGCCGCGGGCACCGCGTCGAAGGCGATCGAGACGCGCGATTCGGGCGCGGTGAAGGGCAGCGTGCGGTGATAGAAGTAGGACGGGAAGAGCAGCATCAGCCCCTCGCGCGGCTGGATGGTGCGCGTGTCCGGCTGGGTCGTGCAGGGAAAGCGCCCGGGGTTGCCGCCGAATTGGAACCAGCCGGCCTCGCCCTGTCCCGGCGCGCCGATCGGTGCCGGGATCTTCGGGTAGTAGACGCCGCTGACATAACCGGCGTAATGCACATGCGGATCGAGGGTGCCTTCGCCGTCGAGCACCGCCGCCCAGGAGGTGAGCTGCCAGCGCCGCGGCGGGTGCACCAGGAAGGGATGGGCGGCGTCGAGCCGCGCCAGGCGCTGCAGATAGCTTGATACCGCGGTCTCGATCATGCGCTCGAAGGCCGCCGCCGGCCCTTTGGGCTCGGCGAGGAACTCGTCGGTGATCCGCAAGGTCGCGCAGTGATAGCGGGGATCGCCCCGCGGCGGCACCTGCAAGGTCGGATGCTCGAGCGCGTGCCGCGCCAGCGCCGCGTTGAACGCCGCGATGTCGGAGAAGCCGTTGGGCGGTGTCTCAAACTCGATCATCTCGACGAGGCGGTCGAAATCGACGAGGTAGCGCGCGGCGTCGCGCTCGCCGAGCTCCTCGAGCGCCACTGCCTTGAGACCGAGCGCCTCGACATTGGCCGGTGCCAGGCGCAGCCAGCGGTCGCAGATCGAGACGGCTTCGCGCCAGAGGCCGCCCTCCATCAGAGCGTTGGCGAGGCTCTGCAGCGCGTTCGGCCAATCCTCCTTGAGCGCGACGGCGCGGCGGAAGCATTCAAGCGCGCGGTCGCGCGCGCCGGCAGCGTTGAGCGCGAGACCGAGATTGCGGTGCGCCTCCGCCGCGCCCGGCGCGAGGCGAATAGCGCGGCGATAGCTCGCCGCCGCCTCGTCCCAGCGGCCGAGCGCATGGAGCGCGTTGCCGAGATTGGCGTGCACGGCAACGAGTTCGGGACGCAGCTCGGCAGCGCGGCTATAGGGAGCGACCGCCTCCTCATGGCGGCCGAGGCGCGCCAATACGTTGCCAAGGTTGTAGTGCGCCTCGGCGAAATCGGGCTTGGCGCCGATTGCGGCGGCGTAATGCGCCACCGCCTCGGCATCGAGGCCCAGCTCGCCGGCGATTTGCCCGGCCAGCGCCAGGACGTCGGCGCGACCCGGCTCGGCGGCAAGGATGCGGCGGCAGAGCGCGAGCGCCTCGCGGCGCCGTCCGGCACGATAATGCGCTCCCGCCTGCTGCAGCAGCGCCGGCAACGCTGCGCCGCCGGATCGCCCGCCTCTCTCCGCCATGCCCGGCCTCCGGGTCTGCCGTCACGCTGCGGCCAATCCCGCCCGCCTCAGCGGTCGGCGCTTTAGCATCCGCGCGGCGGCGGCGCTACTGCTGGCCGCCGAGGAAACCCTTGAGCAGCTTGTTGACGCCTTTGCTGCCGCCCTGCAGCTCGCTGCCGACCCCTTGCGCGCCGCCTTGCAGCAACTTCGCGGGATTTCCGGCAATCCCGGCGAAGTCGGGCTGGTAGGAGAGATTGTCCCAGGGGCCCTTGACGATCACCGGAACGGCGACGGCGCCGGCGAGCCGCGGCGTCAGCTTGTAGTCGGCGGTGCGGCGCGGCAGGTCGACCGTGCCGGCCCCGGTCATCGGCAGCTCCGCCGATTTGAGCTGCAGGTCGTTGTTGTGCAGGATGCCGTTCGCGATCGTAAAGGTGCCGGAGAGCGAGGCGAAGTCGGTCTCCTGCGACCCGCCGCCGGTGAACGACGAAGCGACGTTCTTCACCATCGCCACGAGATCGACGCCCTTGATCTTGCCGTTGGCGAGATTGAACGAGCCCTTGCCGTCGAGCGTGCCGACGATGTCGCGCTGGCTGCGGCCGTGGCCGGTGACCGCGATATTGACGGCGCCGACGCCGCTGAGGCGGTCAAAGCCGGCGGCGGCCTTGGCCAACGGCTCGACCTCGACGCGGCTCAGGTCGAAGTTCGCGGCAATCGCCGGCACCGCACCGCTGCCATCGAGCACGACCTTGCCGTTGCCGCCGCCGTCATAGAGCTGTAGCTGGTTGAGATCGGCCTCGAGCCGGCCATTCACCAAATGGAGGCCGAGCGTGCTCTTGCCGACCGCGATCTTGCGATAGAGGAGGCTGTTGCAGCTGAGCGCGAAATCGACGTCGGCGGATTTGAGCGGCGCGACATCGATGGGCGCATCGCTCCAGCCGGAAGCGGCCGGCGCCGACCGCTGCGCAGGAGCCCCCGGCGCGCCCGGAGCGGCTGGTGCGCCCGGCGCTGCGGCGCCGGCGGCGGAGGCAGAAGCGGGCTTGCCGCCCGTCTCCGGCGGCAGGTAGGGATTAAGGTCCAGCCGGTCGACGGCGAGCTGTCCCTTGACCAGCGGGCGTGCGCCGCCCGAATCAAGCGTCACCGCGCCGGTGGCGTTGATCTGGTCGAGCGAGAGCTTGGCGTCGGTGAAGGCGATCCGGGAGCCGGCGATGCTGGCCTTGCCGGAGATGGCGAGGGGGCCGAAGCCGGTACCCGGCGCCTGCAGCGGGGTTCCCGCCCATTGCGCGAGCTTGCGCACGGAGGGAATCTTGAGGTCGAGCGCGCCGTCGAGCTTCACCGGCGTCGAGCCGGCGGCTGTGCCGCTGAAGCTGAAGGCGACCGGCGTCCCGCTGAGGCCAAGCTTGGCGGCGGTGCTCTTGCCGGCGAGGAAGGCGCGGGGATCGGCGAGGTTGACGGCGAGCGTCAGCGTCTCGCCGCGATAGACGGCGGAGCCGTCGGCCTGGAGCGGGCTGTCGAGATTGGGCAGCGACACCTTCATGCCGATCTGATCGAGCTCAAAGCTCTCGCCGCTGCGGCGATCGAGATAGCTGATCTTGCCGTTGTCGAGGCGGACATCGGCAAGGCTGAGGCCGGCAAGCATGCCGCCGGACCCTGACGGCGCCTGGGCGGAGGGAGCGGCCGGCGCGGGCGCTGAAGGGGCGGCCGGAGCGGCCGGCGCCGATGGCGCGCCCGCGGCGGCGAACTGCCAGTTCGGGCGGCCATCCTTCTCGACCTCGAGCGCGATGACGGGATCGACGAGAACCAGCTTGTCGAGCTCGACCCGGCGGCTCAGCAGCGGCCAGAGCTTCAGCTGCATCTCAAGCTTGGCGAAGGTCGCCATACTGGGCGTGCTGGCGCCGGGCGGGTTGGAGAAGGCGACGTCGTCGGCCTCGACGGCAAGACTCGGCAGCAGCGAGAACGACATCTTGCCGTTGATCCGGAGATCGCGCCCGGTGGACCGCTTCACCGCGGCGATCAGCTGGCCCTTATAGGTATCGACCGGGACCAGGAATGGCGCGATGAGCGCCGCGGCGATCACGAGCACCACCACGACGGCGATGCCGATCAGCAGCTTCTTCATGGCGGACGCTCCCTGGCACGTGTGCTTGTGCCGATTTTAGCCCTAGAGACTAACGGGTAACAGGGCGAGCCATTCCGCCCTGGGCCGGCCTTGGCTCCGCGCCGGCGGGCCGCCGCGCCGGCGCGACCAACCGGTGCGCCGGCGCCGGCGTAGCGGAGAGCCGGTTGTGTTCCTTGGAAGCGGTCGAGACACCGGCATTTTGCCCGCGACTCCCGGGAGTTGGCGAGTTTAGTATCGTCGCTTCCTTGGCTGGCGGCTCGGGAGAGGCCGCCGGCAACTAATTCTGGGGAGAGAGGATGACGCGGACATTTGCCCTTGCCGCGGCGCTTGCGGCGCTGCTGTTCGCCCTACCGGCCGGCGCCGCCGGGACGGTCAAGATCGGCGCGCTCTATCCGCTGACCGGCAGCTCGGCCCCGGCGGGACAAGCGGCCAAGGCGGCGGTCGAGGTGGCGCTCGACATCATCAACAACCCGCACCCCGAGCTCAAAGGACTGCCGCTCGCCGCGACCGCGGGGCTCCCCAATCTCGGCGGCGCCAAGATCGAGGTGATCAATGTCGACCACCAGGGCGATCCCGCGGTCGGCCAGCAGCAGACGCTTCGCCTCATCACCCAGGACCACGTGGCGGCGCTGATCGGCGTCTATCACTCGTCGGTGGCGCTGACCGCGACCGCGGTGGCGGAGCGCTATGGCGTGCCCTTCGTCGTCGCCGACAGCGTCGCCGCCAACATCACCCAGCGCGGCTTCAAATGGACCTTCCGGGTGACGCCGATCGCGACCGACTTCGCCAAGGCCTATACCGACTTCCTGACCGAGATGAAAAAATCCGGCAAGAAAATCAACAGTGTCGCGGTGCTCAACGAGAACACGGATTACGGCACCTCGGTCGGCAACAGCATCGTCGCGGTGATGAAGGCCGGCGGCTTTGATGTGCTGCAGATCCCGTACAGCGCGAAATCGACCGACGTCTCGGCCCAGGTGCTGCAGCTCAAGGAGAAGAAGCCCGATGTCGCCGTCTTCGTCGGCTACACCGCCGACGAGATCCTTTATATGAAGACGCTCAAGGACCTCGATGTGATGCCGGCGATGATCATCGGCGACGATGCCGGCTTCTCCGATCCCTCCTTCATTCCGGCGGTCGGCACCATCGCCCAGGGCGTGCTCGACCGCAGCGCCTGGGCGGCCGGCAAGCCGGGCAGCGTGACCGCAGAGATCAACGCGATGTACAAGGCCAAGACCGGACGCGACCTCGACGATACCAGCGGCCGCTGGATGCAGGCCTTCTTCGTGCTCGCCGACGCCATCAACCGCGCCGGCTCGACCGACCCGGCGAAAATCCAAAAGGCGCTGCAAGAGACCGACATGAAGCCGGCGCAGCTGATGATGGGCTATAGCGGCGTCAAGTTCGACGCCACCGGCCAGAACATCCTCGCCTCGACATACCTCATCCAGCTCCAGGGCAAAGAATACGTCTCGGTATGGCCGGACGCGCGCGCCACCGCCAAGTTGCAATGGCCGATGAAGGGGTGGAAGTAGCGGCTGCGGCCGAGGCGCGTGTTGGACAGGTCGGGCCCCCCTCACCCTCCCATGGCTTCGCCATGGGGACAACCCGTTCGATCGCTCTGCGATCGAACCCTCCGGGGCCGGTCGCAAAGCGACCGGCCGGGTTGTCCCTCTCCCACAAGGGGAGAGGGGATACTTGCCATTCTGCTCGGTGGCCTCCCTCTCCCCTTGTGGGAGAGGGTCGGGGTGAGAGGGCGGCAGGCGCGACGGCTCTCATGATTCTCCTGCAGGTGATCGTCGGCGGGCTGCTGCTGGGCGCGGTCTATGCGCTCTTCTCCTCGGGGCTCAGCCTGATCTGGGGGATGATGAACGTCATCAACTTCGCCCATGGCGAGTTCGTCATGCTCGGCATGTATGCGGCGCTGATGACGGTGGTGTGGATCGGCGGCGGCCCCGGCGTCTTCGCCCTCGCCGCCGCGGTGGCGCTGTTCCCGCTCGGGGTCATCGTCTATTTCGCCCTCATCCGCGAGGTGATGCGGGGACCGATGCTGGCGCAGATCCTCTCGACCTTCGGTCTTGCGCTGCTGCTCCGCTATGCCGCGTTCTGGATCTTCTCGCCCAATTTCGTGACGTTGCCGCAGACCTCGCTGACCGGCACCGTGGCGCTCGGCGGCATTCTTCTGAACGTCGCGCAACTCGTCGGCGGTTTGGTCGCCGTGGCGCTCACGCTCGGCCTCCACCTGCTGCTGACGCGCACGGCAATCGGCAGCCAGCTTCTCGCCGTCGCCGAGGATCGCCAGGCCGCCATGCTGATGGGCATCCGGCCCGACCGCATGCAGGCGCTCGCCTGGGGCCTCTCGGCAGCAAGCGCCGGGATCGCCGGCGCCCTCTGGGCGATCTCGTTTCCGTTCTCGCCGGCGGTGGGCGAGACCTTCGCGCTCACCGCCTTCGTCGTCGTCACCCTGGGCGGCTTCGGCAGCGTGCCCGGCGCACTCCTCGCCGGCCTCATCATCGGGCCGATCCAGGAACTCTCCGCCTATTTGCTCAGCCCCATCTACAAGGACGTCGTGGTCTACGGGCTCTTCGTCGCCCTTCTCTGGTTCCGGCCGCAGGGCCTGTTGGGCCGAGCATGACGCGCTGGGGGCTCCTCGGGCTGGCGGCGCTGCTGCTGGCTTATCCCTGGCTCGTCGCCGGCAGCGACAGCGCGGCTTTCCTTCAGGATATGGGCGCGCTGGCGCTGCTCGCCGCGATCAGCGCTTCGGCCTGGAACATCGTCGGCGGCTATGCCGGCCAGATCTCGGTCGGCCACGCCATGTTCTTCGGTGCCGGCGCCTATCTGCCGCTGCTCCTCTATCAGCACTGGCAGCTGTCGCCGCTCGCGGGCGTGCCGGTTGGCGTGGCGGTGAGCCTTGCCATCGCCCTGTTCGTCGGCTTCCCGACGCTCCGCCTCGTCGGCCACTACTTCAGCATGGCGACCATCGCCGTCGCCGAGCTGGTGCGCATCGTCGTCGGCAACTGGGACTTTCTCGGCGCGGCGATCGGCTTGCAGGGACCGGCGACGCCGCGCGGCTGGTACGATGTCACCTATCGCAGCGCGGTCCCCTACTACTATATCTTCCTCGCGGTGCTGGCGGTGCTGCTGCTCGTCACCTGGCAGATGCAGCGCAGCCGCCTCGGCTATTACCTCGGCGCCATCCGCGCCGACGAGCGCGCGGCGCGCAGCCTTGGCGTCCCGGTGCGGCGCTACAAGCTCCTGGCGCTGATGCTGAGCGCCGCCTTCACCGCGCTCGCCGGCTCGCTCTACGCGCTCAAGACTGGCTTCATCGACCCCGACAGCGGCCTCGGCATCCTGGTCTCGGTGCAGATGATCATCACCGCCGCGCTGGGCGGCGCCGGGACGCTGCTCGGCCCGCTGCTCGGCGCCGCCATCCTGGTGCCGCTGCAGACCGCGACCAACACCTGGCTGGGCGGCGGCGGCTCGGGCCTCACCTTTATCGTCTATGGCGGCGTCATCGTCCTCATTGCCCGCTTCGAGCCGGGCGGCCTGGTCGAACTGTGGCAGCGCGTCAGCGCGGCGCGGCGGCGGCGCAAGGCCGCCATTCGCCATGCTGCTTAGCGCCGAGAAAGTGACCAAGCAGTTCGGCGCCTTCCGCGCCGTGGCGGGTGCCGACCTCGCCGTCGAGGATGGCGAGATCATCGGCCTTATCGGCCCCAATGGCGCCGGCAAATCGACTTTCTTCAACTGCATCGCCGGCGACATGGCGCCGAGCTCCGGCCGCATCGTCTTTGCCGGCATTGACGTGACGCACGCGCCGGCCGAGCGCCATGCCCGGCTCGGCATCGGCCGCACCTTCCAGGTGCCGGCGACCTTCGCCGACCTGACCATCCTCGACAATGTCATGGTCGGCGCCTTCCTGCGCCACCGCCATCGCGGCGAGGCGCGCGACCGCGCGCTCGAGGTGCTGGAGATGACGGGGCTGCTCGACCAGGCGCAGCAGCGCGCGCGGACCCTCGGCACGCCCGGGCGCAAGCGGCTCGAGATCGCGCGCGTGCTCGCCACCGGGCCGCGGCTGATGCTGCTCGACGAGGCGCTGGCCGGGCTCACGCCGAGCGAAGTGCAGCGCGCGATCGAACTGGTGCGCCGCATTCACGCGCTCGGCATCACGCTCGTCATCGTCGAGCACATCATGGAGGTGATCCTGACGCTGACCCAGCGCGTGCTGGTGTTCAACCAGGGCCATGTCATCGCCAGCGGCAAGCCGCAGGACGTGGTGCACGATCCCGC
>DASQSR010000189.1:0-3181 GCA_035642295.1 Allostellaceae bacterium
CGCCATCTTGCGCGCCTTCTCCACCGCCTCCTCGATGGTGCCCACCATATAGAAGGCGGTCTCGGGCAGGTCGTCATACTCGCCGGCGACGATACCCTTGAACCCCTTGATCGTGTCGTCGAGGTTGACGAAGACGCCGGGCGTGCCGGTGAACACCTCGGCAACATGGAAGGGCTGCGACAGGAAGCGCTGGATCTTGCGCGCCCGTGACACGGTGAGCTTGTCCTCCTCGGAGAGCTCGTCCATGCCGAGAATGGCGATGATGTCCTGGAGCGACTTGTAGGTCTGCAGCACGCGCTGCACGTCGCGCGCCACTTTGTAATGCTCGTCGCCGACGACGCGCGGATCGAGCATGCGCGAGGTGGAGTCGAGCGGATCGACCGCGGGATAGATCCCGAGCTCGGCGATCTGCCGCGACAGCACGGTGGTGGCGTCGAGATGGGCGAAGGAGGTGGCGGGGGCGGGATCGGTCAAGTCGTCGGCCGGCACGTAGATCGCCTGCACCGAGGTGATCGAGCCTTTCTTGGTCGTGGTGATGCGCTCCTGCAGCGCGCCCATGTCGGTGGCAAGCGTCGGCTGATAGCCGACCGCCGAGGGCATGCGGCCGAGCAGCGCCGACACCTCGGAGCCCGCCTGGGTGAAGCGGAAAATGTTGTCGACGAAGAACAGCACGTCCTGGCCTTCCTCGTCGCGGAAATACTCGGCGAGGGTGAGGCCGGTGAGGCCGACGCGGGCGCGCGCGCCCGGCGGCTCGTTCATCTGGCCATAGACCAGCGCCGCCTTGGAGCCGGGTCCATCGGGCACGATGACCTTCGACTCCATCATCTCGTGATAGAGATCGTTGCCCTCGCGCGTGCGCTCGCCGACGCCGGCGAAGACCGAGTAGCCGCCATGCTTCTTGGCGATGTTGTTGATGAGCTCCATGATGATGACGGTCTTGCCGACGCCGGCGCCGCCGAACAGCCCGATCTTGCCGCCGCGGGCATAGGGCGCCAGCAGATCGACCACCTTGATGCCGGTCACCAGGATCTCGGCTTCGGTCGACTGATCGATGAATTCGGGCGCGGGCCTGTGGATGGGCGCACGGAGCTTGGTCTTGATCGGGCCGCGCTCGTCGACCGGCTCGCCGATGACGTTGATGATGCGGCCCAGAGTCTCGGGCCCGACCGGCACTTCGATGGGCTCACCGGTGTCGACCACCTCGGCGCCGCGCACCAGGCCGTCCGTCGTGTCCATGGCGATGGTGCGGACCGTGCTCTCGCCCAGCTGCTGCGCCACCTCGAGCACCAGGGTCTTGCCCTGGTTTTGCGTGTGCAGCGCGTTGAGGATGTCGGGCAGCTCGCCGTCGAACTTGACGTCGACGACGGCGCCGATGACCTGCGAAATGGTGCCCACATTGTTCTTGGCCATGCTGGTCTTCCCTCTTAATTCCCGCTCGGCGCGCCGCCGCAAAGCTGCGCCATGATCACAGCGCCTCGGCGCCGGAGATGATCTCGATGAGTTCCTTGGTGATCGCCGCCTGGCGCGTGCGGTTATAGGTGATGCTGAGCTGATCGATCATGTCGCCGGCATTGCGCGTGGCGTTGTCCATCGCCGTCATGCGCGCGCCCTGCTCGCTCGCCGCATTCTCGAGCAGCGCCGCGAAGATCTGGACCGCGAGGTTGCGCGGCAGGAGATCGGCGAGGATCTCGCTCTCTTCCGGCTCGAACTCGTAGATGGCGCCGGGCGCCGCTCCGGGCGTCCCCTGCTCCGCCCGCTGCGGCGGAGCGAAGGGGATGAGCTGCTGCTTGGTCACGACCTGGCTGATCGCCGAGCGGAAGCGGTTGTAGATGATGGTACAGACATCGAACTCGCCGGCGTCGAACAGCGCCAGCAGCCGGTCGGCAATCGCCTGGGCATCCTCGAAGGTGAGCTTCGGCCGGCCGACATCGGTCTTGCTCTCGACGATGAGGCGGGCATTGTCGCGGCGCAAGCCGTCGCGCCCCTTGCGGCCGACGACGAAGAGCTTCACCGTCTTGCCGGTGCCTTGCAGTTCGCGAATGCTGCGCCGCGCCTCGCGCAGAATCGAGGCATTGAAGCCGCCGGCGAGGCCGCGGTCGGACGTGGCGACAAGGAGGAGATGCGTTGCGTCGCGGCCGGTGCCGGCGAGCAGCTTCGGCGTGTTCGCCTGGCCGCGCAGATTGGCGGCGAGCGACGCCAGCATGCGCTCCATGCGCGTCGAATAGGGCCGTGCGGCCTCGGCCTGCTCCTGGGCGCGCCGCAGCCGCGACGCCGCCACCATCTTCATTGCCGAGGTGATCTTCTGCGTCGAGCGGACGGAGCGGATGCGGAGCCGCAGTTCCTTGAGCGTGGCCACGCGGTGGTGCTTTCCTTAGGCAAAGGTCCTGGCGAAGCCGTCGAGGAAGGCGGCCAGCTCCTTCTCGATGTCGGCGGCGAGCTCACGCTTGCCGCGGATCGCTTCGAGAATTTGCGGCTTCTGCGCCTTGAGCTCGCCCAGCATCGCCGCCTCGAAGCGGGTCACCTGCGCGACCTCGACCTTGTCGAGGTAGCCGCGGGTGCCGGCGAAGATCGACACCACCTGCTCCTCCACCGGCATCGGTGAATATTGCGGCTGCTTCAGCAGCTCGGTCAGCCGGGCGCCGCGCGCCAGGAGGCGTTGCGTCGAAGCGTCGAGGTCGCTGGCGAACTGAGCGAAGGACGCCATCTCGCGGTATTGCGCAAGCTCGAGCTTGATGCGACCGGCGACCTGCTTCATCGCCTTGATCTGCGCCGCCGAGCCGACGCGGCTCACCGAGAGGCCGACATTGATCGCCGGGCGAATGCCGCGATAGAAGAGGTCGGTCTCGAGGAAGATCTGTCCATCGGTGATGGAGATGACGTTGGTCGGGATATAGGCGGAGACGTCGCCCGCCTGGGTCTCGATGACCGGCAAGGCGGTGAGCGAGCCGGCGCCGTGGGCGTCGTTCATCTTGGCGGCTCTCTCCAAGAGGCGCGAATGGAGATAGAAGACGTCGCCGGGATAGGCCTCGCGGCCGGGCGGACGGCGCAACAGCAGCGACATCTGCCGGTAGGCGACGGCCTGCTTGGAGAGGTCGTCATAGACGATCACGGCATGCATGCCGTTGTCGCGGAAGAACTCGCCCATGGCGCAGCCGGCATAAGGCGCGAGGAACTGCAGCGG
>DASQSR010000190.1:0-4369 GCA_035642295.1 Allostellaceae bacterium
CCAGCGGTTTTCTGCCGGGCGCCGGGCGGCGTCGATGACGGTTGCGCTGTTCACGTCATCATTCCTTCCTCGCCCAGCAGGCCGCGCGGCCGCAGCATCAGCACCACCGCCATGATGAGGTAGATGACGGCCTCGCTGGCCGTCGGCATGAACACGGTCGTGACCGCCGCGGCGACGCCGATCAGCAGTCCGCCGAGCAGAGTGCCGGTGAGGCTGCCGACCCCGCCGACGATGATGGTGATGAAGCTCGGCATCAGCAGGTCATCGCCCATATTGGGATTGAGGCCGATCTGGCCGGCGGCGAGGACGCCGCTGAGGCCCGCGAGCAGCGAGCCCAGGGCGAAATTGAACGAGCGCAGGAGCCGTACATTGACGCCCAGCGCCGCCACCGTGTCGAGATCAAGCGTGCCGGCGCGGATGCGCGTGCCGACGCGGCTGTAGCGCAGGAAGGCGAAGAGGCCGGCCACCGCGACGATGACGATCCCGACCATGAAGATGCGGTACCAGGTGATGAAGAAGAGATCGGGGCTGAGCGGCTGCGCCATGGCGTCCGGGATGCCGAGCGGCAGCCCGTTCGGCCCCCAGATGTACCGGCAGGCATCCTGAATGATGAAGGCGAGCCCGAAGGTGAGCAGCAGGCTGTAGACGGGGTCGCGGCCATAGACGCGGCGGATCATCAGCCGCTCGATGATGAAGCCGAGCAGCGCCGCCATCAGCGGCGACAGCAGCAGCGCGCCCCAGAATCCGGTATAGGGCGCTATGACGAAGGCGAAGTAGCCGCCCAGCGCCAGGAAATTGCCATGGGCGAAGTTGATGACGTTGCTGAGGTTGAGGATCAGCGACAGCCCCAGCGCCATCAGCACGTAGAACGCGCCGATGATGAGCCCGTTGGTTACGTTGTAGAGGACGAGTTGCAGCATGGCCGCCTTTCGGGCTCTCCCGCGGGCGGCCGGCGCCGCCGCGGGAGAGAGCGCCGCTGGTTGTCAGGCCGCGGGATGGGTCATCTTGCAGCCGGTCGATTCGACCGAGCCGGCTGCCTGCTCGCCTGGTACCAAGGCGCTGGCGGTGAACACATTGTCCTCGCCCTTTGGCGGATGCACCTCGCCGACGAAGATATTGGGCATCAGCTCGTGGTCGCCCGCACGATAGAACGTCTTGCCCGGCTGCAGCGCGACATCGGGCGGCAGCTCCAACCCTTCCATGGCGAGCGACAGCTTCGGCCCTTCGAGCGACTTCGCCTTCTCGGCCCCGAGGCGCACCGAGTGCACCGCGACATAGCCGAACCAAGTGCGGGCGCTCGGTGTCTTGCCGGTCGCCTTGCGCACGCCGGCGACGAAATCGGCGACGTGCGGGACGTTGGGCTGGTTCCACCACCACTCCATCACCCACCAGCCCGTCTGCGCGTTCGCCGGCACGGATTTGATGCTCTCGAGCTCGTACAGCGCGCCGCCCAGCCCCATGGCTTTTTCCATGCCGAACTGGGTGAACTGCTTCATGCAGTCGATCTGGGCGAGGCCGCCCATGTTGTTGAGCAGCACGTTCGGTTGATAGCCCTTGGCCTTGATCAGCGACGCCGAGAAGTCCGAGGTGTTGATCGGCAGCATGTCGCCTTCATAGGTGCCGCCGGCCTTCTTCAGGTTCCTGACGAAGGCGTCCTGCAGGGTGTGGCCATAGGCGTAGTCCGGCGTGATGAAGTACCATTTCTTGCCGAACTTCTTGACCAGCTCGGGCGTAATCGCCGCCGCATCCATCGAGGTCGTGTTGCAGATGCGGAAGACGTTCCATTTGCAATCCGTCCCGGTGATCGGATCCGTATGGCCGCCGGGGACGATGTGGAACACCTTCTTCTCGTTGGTCACTTGCGACATCGCATAGGCGATGCCGGAATTGACGTCGCCGAAGATTACGTCGACCTGGTCGCGGTCGATGAGCTTGCGCGTCTTCTGCACGCCGGTGCCGACGTCGTTGGCGGAGTCCTCGACCAGCAGCTCGACCTGACGCCCGAGAATGCCGCCCTTCTGATTGACTTCCGCGACGGCGTATTTGGCGCCCTCGACCTCGCTCTGCGCCAGGGCGGAGAGGATCCCGGTCAGGGGATCGACCATGCCGATCTTCACCGTCGATTCGCCGCGCGCCTGGATGATGAACGGCGAGGCGATCTGAAGCGCGCCGACGGCGGCGCCCGCTTTGAGAATGTTGCGG
Organism: Allostellaceae bacterium; assembly: GCA_035642295.1. Classification (GTDB taxonomy): domain Bacteria; phylum Pseudomonadota; class Alphaproteobacteria; order ATCC43930; family CGMCC-115725; genus DAHUYF01. The sequence continues at coordinate 2,203 of DASQSR010000190.1, forward strand.
CGCCCGATGGAGCCGAGCCGATATCCGGAAGCCATTTAGTCCCACCTCCCTGTCGTTGGGGCCGCGTGACCATGCCGCGGCCGCCTTAGAATTAGTTTCAGCAGTTTTCCGCAGCGCCGGTCGGTTGTCGACCACAAAATGGTGAATTTCGTGTCATAAGCGACGGGTTAGCTCCCGATCCGCACCGTGTCGGCGAGACCACGCAGGCAGGCGATCACGCTTAAGGGTGTGATGCGTCCGGTCCGTGGGTTGTCGGGCGAGGGCAGGTTTTCGATCGTCATGGCGAACCGGGCGCTGTCGGCCTCGACCTCGATCCGATGCGTGTTCCGCTCAAGGGCGGGGTCCGCCCAGATCTCGAGGTAGGTGCGGTCGGGGCCGATGCCGGCCAGCGCCAGGGCGGCAGCGACGTTGACATTGGCGGGAAAGCCGCGGGCGCCGTCGCGCGCCGTGCCGGCGAAGACCCGCAGCGGACGATCGAGCCCCGCAAGCGAGATGCCGCGCTCGACGAGATAGGGCGCGCCGGCGAGCCCGGCCGGCGGCTTGCGCGTCACCAGCCTCACCGAGCGGATCTCCCCTTCGGCCGCGGCGCGGACGGCGTCGAGCCCGAGCAGCGCCCCGGTCGGCACGATGATGCGCGCGCCGCGGCGCTCGGCCCGCTCGATGAGGTCGGGATGCTCGAGCAAAGCGCCGACGCTGAGCGGCAGGAAAATCCGGCCGGCATCGATGGCGGGCTCGGCAATCGCGCGGAACGACGCCGCGGGCAGGCTCTCGACGACGATATCGGCCTGCTCGGCCAGCGCTTCCACCGGCACGATCGGGACGGTGATCCCGAGCGCGGCGAGCCGGGCTGCGGCGCGCGGGCGCTCGCGCGCCGACACCGCGGCGAGCCTCAGCCCGGGCAGCCCCGCCGCGAGGCGGCGCGCCAGCGGCAGGCCGATGGCGCCGAGCCCGCCAAGGCCAACGCGCCGGGTCTTGTCAGCCGCTGCCGTCATCGGCGAAAACCTCCGCATGCGTGGCGCGGCGCAGCATCGCAAGGCGAAATGACTTTGCCAAGCGCGGCGCCGGGGATTTCAATGGAAGCTGCGCGAACGAGCAGCGACGGGCAGGGAGGGAAATGAGCGAGACTCAGGATTTCACCGGCACGATGCCGGTCAACGAGCGACATCGCTTCGACAGCCAGCGACTGGCGCAGTGGATGACGGATCATGTCGAAGGCTTCCGCGGTCCGCTCGCGGTCGAGCAGTTCCGCGGCGGACAGTCGAACCCGACCTTCCGGCTCACCGCGGGGAGCGGGCGCTATGTGCTGCGGCGGAAGCCGCCGGGCAAGCTGCTGCCTTCGGCCCATGCCGTCGACCGCGAGTATCGGGTGATCACCGCGCTCGGCGACACCGGCGTCCCCGTCGCCCGCAGCTATGCCCTCTGCCTCGACGACAGCATCATTGGCACCACCTTCTATATCATGGACTGTGTCGAGGGCCGCATCTTCTGGGATCCGACGCTGCCGGAACTGGCGAAGGACGAACGCCGCGCCGTCTACGAGGCGATGAACGCGGTGATCGCCAGCTTGCACCAGGTCGACTATCAGAAGATCGGGCTCGGCGATTTCGGCCGGCCCGGCAATTATTTCGCGCGCCAGATCGACCGCTGGACCAAGCAGTACCGCGCCTCCGCGACGGAGACGATCGAAGCGATGGACCGCCTCATCGAATGGCTGCCGCAGAACCTGCCGCCCGATGACGAGACGGCCATCGTCCATGGCGATTTTCGTCTCGACAACCTGATCTTCCACCCGCGCGAGCCGCGCATCGTGGCGGTGCTCGATTGGGAATTGTCGACGCTGGGCAATCCGCTCGCCGATTTCTCCTATCACATGATGACCTGGGAGCTCGGGCCCGAGGCTTACCGCGGCCTCGGCGGCAAGGATCTCGACGCGTTGGGCATTCCCAGCAAGGAAGAGTACCGGGCGCTCTACTGCCGCCGCACCGGGCGCGCCGGCATCGCCAACTGGGACTTCTATATGGCCTACAACATGTTTCGGCTCGCCGCGATCCTCCAGGGGATCATGGGGCGGGTGGTCGAAGGCACGGCGGCCAATGTGAAAGCGCGCGAATCGGGCGCCCGCGCCCGCGCCCTCGCCGAGGCCGGCTGGCGTCGCGTCGAGGCGATG
>DASQSR010000191.1:0-2066 GCA_035642295.1 Allostellaceae bacterium
CGGCGAGGATCGCATGGCGCTGGGGCTCGCGCGCATCGAAGCGCATTACTTCCTCCACAACGTCATCCCGCCGGACCGCGACTTGATGCGGCGGATTGACCGCATTCGCCGCATCCCGGCCTTCATCGTCCAGGGCCGCTACGACATGGTCTGCCCGGTGGTAAGCGCCGACGAGCTGGCCCGCGCCTGGCCCGAGGCGTAATACACCGTCGTCGCCGATGCCGGACATTCGGCGATGGAGCCGGGCATCCGCGCCCGACTCGTCGCCGCCACCGAAAAGCTGAAGCGCAGCCTCTAAGGCCGATTGCCGCGCTTGCCGGTCCGGCGATAAGATGGCGCCGCGCATCGGGGGCGTGTCACCGAAACAACAAGATCCCTGCAGGGCGGCGTGGTTGGGGGACATTCATGAGAAATAGGGTTGGTAGTCTCGGCGCGGCGGTCGCCGCGCTGGCGCTCGTGGTGTCGGCACCGGTGGCACGGGCGGATGATCCCGATCTGCTGGCGATCGGCGGCGGCGCCTACAACGTGCTGCACAACAAGAAGGAAGCGGAGCTGCGCGTCGAGTACCGCTTCGCCTACCGCTTCCTCTACATCATCCGGCCGATCGCCGGCGTGATCGCCACCAACAAGGGGAGCACCTACGGCTATGGCGGCTTCCGCCTCGACGCCGATATCGGCCGGCATTTCGTCATCACGCCGGAGGCTGCCGTCGGCGGCTGGTCTGAGGGCGGCGGCAAGAATCTCGGCGGCGCGATCGAATTCAAGACCGGCGCCGAGTTCGCCTATCGCTTCGACGACAATTCGCGCCTCGGCTTCATCTTCGACCACATCTCCAATGCCGGCATCTACAAGAGGAACCCCGGCGTCGAATCGGGGATGGTGGTCTATTCCATTCCGGTCGGGTGGCTTTCGGGGCCGTAGCGCACACGCCGCAAGTCTTGCTCGGCGTTAACCATGGCCGCGGACGCGCGCCCGCGCCGTCGTTAACGAGGGCTCAACCGATCCGGCTTATTTTGCGCGTGTTGGGGCCGAAGCGATTGGCGCCCCGCCCCCAAAATCGAGCTGGAGTACGCGCCTTGCGAAACATCGAGAAACACGTGTTGGTGGTCGATGACTACAACACGATGCGGCGCATTCTGCGCAACCTGCTTTCCCAGATCGGCTTCAGCAATGTCGAAGAGGCCGAGGACGGCTCCACGGGGCTGCGCAAACTGCGCGAGCGGCCCTTCGGCCTCGTCATCTCCGACTGGAACATGGCGCCGATGTCCGGCCTCGAGTTCCTGAAGGAGGTGCGCTCGGACGGCGCGCTCAAGGAGATGCCGTTCATCATGATCACCGCCGAGAGCAAGACCGAGAACGTGGTCGCGGCGAAAGAGGCGGGGGTCAGCAACTACATCGTCAAGCCCTTCAACGCGGACACGCTGAAGAAGAAGATCGAGGCGGTTCTCGGGGAGCTCTGAGCCCATGTCTTCTCAGCGTCGGCTCGAGCTGAGCGAGGAAGAATACCTCGACATCGAGGAAGCGCTCGCCAGCAACGCGCGCGGCCGCAGCTTCCTGCGCATGCGCGACCAGCGCGCGCGGCTGGTGGCGATGAACGAGGTGCGCAAGCTCGCCCGCGAGGTCAGGGACGCGGTCAAGACGACCGCCGAGGGCAGCGGCGGCGAGAAGCGCGACGAGGCGCATATCCGCATCCTGCGCGAGGAGCTGCGCGAGATGGCGGCCTATATCCATCAGACCCGGCGCGAGATCGCCGCGCTCCGCCCGACCGACGCCGGCTCCAACCGCATCATGGCCGCGACCGGCGAGCTCGACGCCATCGTCTCCGCCACCGAGCGCGCCACCTCCGAGATTTTGAACGGGGTCGAGCGCATCCAGGAGCTGACGCTCAAGCTGCCCAAGACCAGCGAGGTCGGGCCGATCGCCGAAGAGATCCAGGCGCACGTGACCGAGGTGCTCACCGCCTGCTCGTTCCAGGACATCACCGGCCAGCGCACCACCAAGGTCGTCAACACGCTCCGCTACCTCGAGCAGCGCGTCAACTCGATGATCGAGATCTGGGGCGTCGA
>DASQSR010000192.1:0-8607 GCA_035642295.1 Allostellaceae bacterium
GTCGCTCGACCAAGCGCATCTTGTCGGTCACCTGAAACAGGCGATCGCCCGCGGCTTCTCCGGACTTGGAGAAGGGCAACAGGAGTTCGTACTCCTCGTCCGTGCTGTGAAAGAAGGCGCAGGCATGACAGGGACAGTCGAGTGTCGACTGTCCTATCTGGATCGACCTTGATGTCGGCATGGCGGCGCTCCCCGCTACCGATGAAGCATGAGCCGGGCAGTACCCTCAGTCAAGGAAGTGTGAAGGCTGTGAAGGCATAGATCAGCGGCAAATCGCTCATGCGTCGTCGCCTTCCGTCGCAGAAGAGCACGCGGCGCCGCAACCGCAACTCGGCTCTTCGGAACCGCTCGGCAAAAAGCGCGGCGCGCTTTCAACGATTGCGCGCAACAGCCTTGGGCGCGCTGCTCTGGGCCACCGCTTCCCTGTCTAGCCGATGAGAGCGATTTCTCGAAGCATGCCGACGCACAGGCGCGCGACATGTTCGTATCGATCGTTCCATACGAAGGTTGCATGGCCGAACGCGAAGAGCGCGAGGCGAAGCAAGCCTGAGGCCCGGTCCGGGCGCACCACCCGGAAATGGCGCGTCGACGCCAAGTCGCGAAACCCAGGACTTAGTCCGGCAAGCGCTTGCCGCGGGTTTCGGGCGCGAAGGGTATGGCAAGAAGTCCGAGGGCGAAGGCTGCGGCGGTGAGCGCCACGGGCGTGCCCAGGGTCCCCATCGCGGCCACGCCGGCAGCGAGGCCGAAATTGACCGCGGCGCCGACGAAGCGGCCTACCGAGGTGCAGAACGCGAAAGCGGTAGCGCGCACCTCGGTGTGCTGACGCAACCGCTGGCGCCGCCGCGGACGAGCGCTCGCGCTCGCCTAGTGGCTAGTCCGAGCGGTGCGGCTTTCGCGGTTGCTGCGCAACCGCTGACGCCGCCGCGGACGAGCGCTGCGCGCTCGCCTAGTGGCTAGTCCGAGGGGTGCGGCTTTCGCGGTTGCTGCGCAACCGCTGGCGCCGCCAACGACGAACGCGCCAGGCGCGTTCGCGTTGGGTTGACGCAACGCGGGGCGATGGGGAAGCTGCGGGGAAACGGAGGAGACACCATGGGCAAGCGCGCGGTCGAGCCGAAGATCATCAAGCCGGAGGACATCGATCCCCGGCACAATTGGGAGCGGCCGATCCCGGCGCTGGGGCCGAGCGCGGTCGATTTCGAGGAGCGGGTCGATTTCCGCCGGCTGCACCGCTATCGCCTCGCCCGCACGCGGCAGGCGCTGGCGCAATCGGGGCTGGGCGCGCTGCTGGTCTTCGACCAGTACAACATCCGCTACATCTCGAGCACGGTGATCGGCAACTGGGCGCGGGACAAGATGACGCGCTACGCGCTGCTGCCCGGCAGCAGCGAGCCGCATGTCTGGGATTTCGGCTCGGCGGCGAAGCACCACCGGCTCTACGCGCCCTGGCTCCATCAGCACAATTGCCATGCCGGCATGCTCGGGCTGCGCGGCGCGATCCATCCCAAGATCGGCCTCATGCGCAAGGCGGCGGAGGAGATCAAGTCGATCCTCGACGAGAACGGCGTCGGCGACATGCCGGTCGGTGTCGACGTGGTCGAGCCGGCGATGCTGTTCGAGCTGCAGGCGGCCGGGATCGATGTGCGCGACGGGCAGCAGGTCATGCTCGATGCGCGCGAGATCAAGAGCGCCGACGAGATCCATCTCCTCAACATGTCGGCGGCGCTGGTCGACGGCACCTATCAGACCATCGCCGAGAACCTGAAGCCCGGCATCCGCGAGAACGAGATCGTGGCGCTCGCCAACAAGCGCCTCTATGAGCTGGGCTCGGACGATGTCGAGGCGATCAACGCGATTTCCGGCGAGCGCTGCAGCCCGCATCCGCACAACTTCACCGACCGCCTGATCCGGCCGGGCGACCAGGCGTTCTTCGACATCATCCAGTCCTATATGGGCTACCGCACCTGCTACTACCGCACCTTCAATGTCGGGCGCGCGACGCCGGCGCAGAAGGACGCCTACAAGCGGGCGCGGGAGTGGATCGACGCCTCGATCGCCGCGGTGAAGCCCGGCACCACCACCGACAAGATCGCCGCCTGCTGGCCCAAGGCGGAGGAGATCGGCTTCTCCAGCGAGATGGAGGCGTTCGGCCTGCTCTTCGGCCACGGGCTCGGCCTCGGCCTCCACGAGCGGCCGATCATCAGCCGGCTCAACTCCTTCGACGATCCCATGGAGATCAAGGCGGGCATGGTGTTCGCGCTCGAGACCTATTGCCCGGCGAGCGACGGCTACTCCGCGGCGCGGATCGAAGAGGAAGTCGTGGTGACGCCGACCGGCGCCAAGGTGATCACGCTCTATCCCGCCGAAGAGCTGCCGATCGCCAATCCTTATTGACCCCGTTGCGGCTCAGTCCCCGACCGCGGCGAGGGTCGGGGGCGGCGCGGCGGCGGCGCCCGTCAGCTCGCGGCGCGCCGTCTCCATGTCGACGGCGCCGACCCAGCGGCCGACGACGAGCGTCGCGATGACGTTGCTGGTGAGGTTGGTCGCGGCGCGGATCTCGGCCATGAAACGGTCGATGCCGACGAGCAGCGCCAGGCCGCCGATCGGCAGGACGCCCAGCGCCGGCATGGTGGCGGCGAGCGCGATGAAGCCGCCGCCGGTGACCCCCGCCGCGCCCTTTGACGTGAACAACATGACGAACAGTATGGTGAGCTGCTGGACGACGGAGAGATGGATGTTGGTGGCGTTGGCGATGAACAGCACCGCCATGGTCATGTAGACGGCGGTGCCGTCCATGTTGAAGGAGAAGCCCGCCGGCATGACGAGGCCGACGACCTCCTTGGGGCAGCCGAGCTTCTCGAGCTTCGCCATGCTGCGCGGGATCATCGCCTCGGCCGAGGTGGCGCAGAAGACGAAGATGATCTCGTCCTTGAAGTAGGCGAGGACGCGCCAGAGGCTGAAGCCGGCGAGCCGCAGCGCGCCGCCGAGCACGATGACGACGAAGAGGATGCTGACGACGTAGACGCCGGCGACGAGCTCGCCCATGCGCTCGAGCGAGGCGACGCCGTATTTGCCGACGGTGAAGGCGATGGCGCCGAGCGCGCCGAGCGGCGCCCAATACATGATGAAGCGCACCATGCCGAAGAGCGCGTGGGCGGCGATGTCGAGAAGCTCGACGAGCGGGCGGGCGCGCGGCCCCAGCTGGCAGAGCGCGAGGCCGAAGAGCACGGCGAGGAACAGCACCGGCAGGATGTCGCCGGAGGCGAAAGCGCCAATGAAGCTCTTGGGAATGATGCCGAGGAGGAAGTCGACGAGGGTCAGCGACTTGGCGCCGACGACATAACCCGACACGACCTTGGTGTCGAGCGTCGCCGGATCGGCGTTGATGCCGGCGCCGAAATGATAGAGGTTGCCGACGGCGAGGCCGATCAGCAGCGCCAGGGTCGAGACCACCTCGAAATAGATCAGCGACTTGACGCCGATGCGCGCGACCTGCCGGAGATCGCCGATGGTGGCGATGCCGACGACGACGGTGGCGAAGATGATCGGCAGGACGAGGACGCGGATCGCCTTGATGAAGGCGTCGGCGAGCGGCTTCAGCGCGACGCCGAGATGCGGGTCGAGATAGCCGAGCGCGGCGCCGAGAATGACGGCGGCGAGCACCTGGAGGTAGAGCTTCTGCCAGAAGGGTTTCGGGCCGTCTGCGCGGGACGGCGCGCCGCGCTTGCGGACCAAGGGCGAAATCGAGATCATAGATCCCTCCCTGCGTTGGGTGCCGACATCGCTCTATGCGGCGCCGCCCCACCTCACCCTTACCCTCTCCGCCCCTGAGGGGCGGAGAGGGAGGGACCCGCGCAGCGGGAGGGTGAGGTGGGGCGACGATCCCCGCGCGCTGCCGCCGGCGCTACCCCGGAACCTTCACCACCACCTTGATCGCGTCTTCGATGCGCTCGCGCGCGTATTTGAGCGCGGTCGGCAGCGCGTCGAGGGGAAAGGTGTGGGTGTGGATCAGCTTGGCATCGAAGCGCTTCTGCTTCATCAGCGCCATGGCGCGGTGGGTGGCGCTGCGCCCCTCGCCGCGGATGCCGTAGACATAGATGTTGTTGCGCACGATATAGGCGAGGTCGACCGGCGCCTTCTCATGCGGGAAAGCGGCGAGGCAGATGCGGCCGCCGCGATTGACCATCTGCGCCGACTGGTCCATCGCCTCGGGCGCGCCCGAGCATTCGACGACGAAATGCACGCCCTTGCCGTTGGTGATGCGCTTCACCGCGGCGACGGGATCCTCGCGGCGGATGTTGACGACGTGGTCGGCGCCGAGCTTCTTGCCGAGCTCGAGCCGCGCGTCGCGGGTGCCGGTGAGGATGACCGGATCGGCGCCGAGCGCCTTGGCGACGGCGACGCCGAGGAGGCCGATCGGCCCGGGCCCGGAGACGACGACGCCTTCGCCGGCGATGATCCCGCCGAGGACGTCGAGCCCGTACATCGAGGTGCCGGCGGTAACGACAAGCGTCGCCTCCGCGTCGGTCATGTCGTCGGGCACGTGCACCAGCGTGTTGACGTGGTTGACGGCGTATTGGGCGAAGCCGCCATCGGTGGTGAAGCCGTTGGCGCGATGGCCCTTCTGCGGCTCGCCGTAATTGAGGCAGGACGTGTACATGCCCTCGCGGCAGCGCTCGCAGCGGCCGCAGCCGGCATGCACCTCGACGGTGACGCGCTCGCCGATGCGATACTCGTCCACCGCGGGCCCGAGCTTCACCACCGTCCCCATGTATTCATGGCCGGGGGTGAAGTTCTGGTTGAACGGCAGGTCGCCGCCGATCTTCGCCGGGAGGCCGTGGCTGATGATCTCGAGATCGGTGGCGCAGATCGCCACCGCATCGATGCGCACCAGCACCTCCGCGGCGCCCGGCTGCGGCACCGGCTTCTCGACGAGGGCGAGCTCCTCGGGGTTGCCGAGCACCCAGGCCTTCATCGTCGCAGGGACCGGATATTCGTTGCTGCCGTGCGCTGCGCTCATCGAGGGACCTCCTGCCGCGGCGAGTTGCCACGGCCGGGGCCGTAGGCTACAGGCTCTATTGATCGTTTGCAAACCAGGGAGCGCGGCGATGGCGGACCTCAAAACCAAGAAAATCGGCTGGATCGGCGTCGGCCGGATGGGCTATCCGATGGCGGAGCGCCTCGCCAAAGCGGGGGCCGAGGTCAGCGTCTGGAACCGCACCCGCGCCAAGGCCGAGCCGCTGACGAAAGCGGGCGTGCGGCTGGTGGAGCGGCCGTCCGATCTCGCGTCGTGCGACATCGTCTTTACCATGGTCTCCGCCTCCGACGACCTGAAGCAGGTGACGCTGGGGAAGGACGGGGTGCTGACCGCCGAGAAGGCGCCGCACATTCTCGTCGACAGCTCCACCGTCTCGGAAGAGGCGTCGGCCGAGGTGCGCGCGGCGGCGGCAAAGCGCGGCACGCAAATGCTGGCGGCGCCGGTGAGCGGCAACGGCAAGGTGGTGAAGGCGGGCAAGCTCAGCCTCGTCGTCTCGGGCCCGCAAGCGGCGTACGAGACCGCCCTGCCCTATCTCGAGCGGCTCGGCCAAGGCGTCAGCTACGTCGGCGAAGGCGAGCTCGCGCGCATGGTTAAAATCTGCCACAACGTGTTCCTCGGCATCGTGATCCAGGCGCTGGTCGAGATCACGGTGCTGGCGCAGAAGGGCGGCGTGCCGCGCCACGCCTTCCTCGACTTCATCAACAAGAGCGTGATGGGCTCGACCTTCAGCCGCTACAAGACGCCGGCGCTGGTCAATTGCGACTTCACCCCGACCTTCACCCCGGTGCTGCTGCGCAAGGACCTCGATCTCGGCCTCGCCGCCGCGCGCAAGCTGGGGACTCCCATGGTGCTGACCGCGCTGACGCGCGAGATCCTGCAGGGCCTCATCGGCCAGGGCTTCACCGAACAGGATTTCGCGACCTTGCTGGTGCAGCAGGCGAAGCTGGCGGGCATCCCGCTCGAGCCGGAGAACGTCGCGGTCACGGACGGTCTGGGCTGATAAACGCGCCGGCCTCGCGGTCGGCCGTATCGAGCGCCAGGCGCAGCTCACGGATGGCAAGGCGGGTCAGCGCCGCTGCCGGCGCGCCGGCATAGACGAGAGCGACGCGGCCGGCATCGCGAGCGATGACGGTGAGATAGGCGCGCGCGGTGGCGTCCGGCCGGCGCTTGCCGCGCTCCCAGTTGCGCAAGGTCGGCAGCGGCACGCCGTAGCGCCGGGCGAAGGCGCCCTGACTGAGCATCAGGCGGCGGCGGATCTCGGCCACATCGACACGGTCCAGGCTCATCGGCAACGCCTTCAGAAGCACCGCGTCCCGGCATGGTAGCGCTGCACCCCTTGGCGGCCGAGGCCCCGGGGGCGAGCCCGCGTCAGAACGGCATCGAGGAGAGCGGGACGGGAGCCGGGGCGGGCTCGGACCCCACCGGGGTGGGGCCGGTCGCGCCCGGCGGCTGAACCACGGCGGGAGCCGGCTGCTGCGGCGGCGCCTCGCGACTCAACGCGTCGTCCTGCTGCTGGACGCAGCGCGTGAAGGCGGGCGTTCCCCATTGGATGCCTTGCTGGGCGCAATTGGCCTCGGCCGTGTCGAGCTCGCCCTGCGGGGTGCTGCAGCCGATGGCGGGAGCGAGCAAGGCGGCCGCGAGAAGCACGGCGCGCGGGCGCATCTCAGGGCGCGCCGATGAGCGGCGGCGCACGCAGCACCTGGCCGTCGGAGAGAACATAGACTGTCTCGTGCCGGCCTCGCGGCGGCGTCGCCTGCGCCTCCCAGTAATCGCCGACCGGCTCGAGACGGCGGATGAAGAAGACGTCATGGCGCCGGAGCAGTGCCTTGGCCTCAGCCTCGCTGAGCGAGGGCAAGGCGCAGGGACGCGGCGACAGCGGCTCCCTGGCGCAGGCCTCCGATTGCGGCGGCGGCAGCCTCTGCGCCAGCGCCGGCGCGCCGACAGCGCCGATGAGGAGAGCCAGCACAGAAGCGGGGGCAATCGCGGATCTCATCAGGCACCTCCACAGGAAGAAGTGGCGGCGCGGCACCCCGAGCGCAACGGGCGCGGGGATTAACGATGCTTAATCCGCGGGACGGCTCAGGTCCCGCCGAGCACCGCGCCGAAGCGCACCCAGTGGCGGCCGTCCCAGCGCATGAGCTGCATCTGCTTCACCGGGTAGTAGTCGGTCGGGCCGGTGTCGACGGTGATGCCCGGCAGCAGCATCGGCAAGGCCAGATGGTGCAGGTTGGTCGCCTGCCGCAGGATGTTCGCGCGCGAGAGGTCGTTGCCGCACTGCTTCAGAACCTCGACCAGCACCATGCCGGAATTGTAGGAGTTGACATAGTTCTGGTCGCTGGCGTCGGCGTTGATCATGTACTTCGCCATGAAGGCGCGGAACTGCCGCATGCCGGCATCGCCATCCCAGGCGCTGTCGGTCGGGTCCTTGACATAGGCGGAGGAGATGATGCCGACGCCCTTCTCGGGGCCCGCCGGCTTCATCACCGAGTTGACCCAGATCGCGACGTTGGCGAGGAAGAACATCGGCTTCCAGCCGATGTCGTAGACCTTGCGGATCGCCTGGGCAGCGAATTTCGGCGTGGCGCCGACGATGATCGCATCGACCCCCGCGCCTTGGAGGCTGACGATCTGCGATTCGATGGTGGGATCGGTGAACTCGTAGCTCTCCGCCACGACCCTTTTCTCGAAGCGGTCGCCGAGAACGTCCTTGAGGCCGAGGAAGTAGTCCTTGCCGTAATCGTCGTTCTGATAGAGGACGCCGATGCGGGCGTCGGGCTTCTGCGCCAGGATGTAGCGGGTATAGATGCGGCCTTCGGCGCGGAAGGTCGCCTGCACCCCGCCGATCGTCCAGGGGAAGTGCGCGTAATCGCCCCACTTGCTCGCGCCCGAGCCGATGAAGAGCTGCGGGATCTTGCGGTCGTTGAGGTATTTCTGGATCGCGGTGTTGGTGGCGGTGCCGATCGAGCTGAAGAAGAAGGCGACACCCGCCTGCTCGACGAGCTTGCGCGTCTGCTCGACGGTCTTCGGCGGCGAATAGCCGTCATCGAGGCTGAGGAGGCGGATGCGGCGGCCGTTGATCCCGCCCGCGTCGTTGATCATGTGGAAGAAGGCGAGCTCGCCCTTGCCGAGCGTGCCGAAGGCGGCGACCGGGCCGCTATAGGGCATGGTCTGGCCGATCTTGATCTCGGTCGCGGAGACGCCCGGCGCGTCCTCGGCGAAGGCGGGCGCTTCAAGCCCGCCCAGCAGGGCCGCCGCGGCGCCGCCGCGCAGCAGGTCCCGCCGGTTCACGACGTCACCGGCGCTCGCGCAGGAATTTTGCGCGCTGGCTCGCCCCCGCCATCATCATGCCGAGATCGTTGCCGCAGAGGATCATGCGCATGCCCATGGCGATGTACTTGGCCATCAGCTCCTCGGCATAGACGCCGCCCATGCCGGGCCATTTGCCGTGCTGACGGCAGGCGGCGATGACGCGCTCATAGGCGCTCGCCACCTCGGGACGGCCGACCTCGCCGGGATGGCCCATCTCCATCGCCAGGTCGTTGGTGCCGATGAGCAGGACATCGACGCCCTTG
>DASQSR010000193.1:0-2454 GCA_035642295.1 Allostellaceae bacterium
GCCGCGGCCTGCTCCTCGCGCACCGCCGTGGGCGCGGCGATGGAAGCGATGGTGAAGTCGCGGCCGATGGTGGGGCGGGTGCCCGGCGGCAGCGTCACCTTGTTGATGTGGACGCTGTCGCCGATGTCGAGGCCTTCGACATCGACGGTGATGCGGTCGGGGATGGCGTCGGCCGAGCAGACGAGGTCGATCTCGTGGCGAACGATGTTGAGAATGCCGCCGCGGCGGATGCCGGGCGAGCGCTCGGCGTTGGCGAAGACGACCGGCACGGCGACGGTGATCCGCGTCTTGGCGCCGACCCGCATGAAGTCGACATGCTCGGGCTTGTCGGTCACGGGATGAAGCTGCACGTCGCGCGGCAGGGCGCGCTCGGAGCTGCCGTCGATCTCGACATTGACGAGACGGGCGAAGAAGCCCTTCTTCTGCATCTCGACCTGCAGCTCGCGGGGATCGACGGAGATCAGCTGGGGCGGCTGCTTCTCGCCATAGATGACGCCGGGAACGCGCCCAGCGCGACGAGCGGCCCGGGCGGCCCCCTTTCCGGCCCGGTCGCGCGCCGCGGCGCGAATGGTGACGATGTCGGCCATGTCATGCTCCTCTCATGCCGTCGCGGACCCGCGCACCTTGCACGGGCTTCACCGCTTGCGGCGCCGGCCTCCAGGGGTGCCGCGCGCCGTGCCGCCGCCGCGCGCTGACGCGGCGGCGAATCCTTGCGAATTCTAGTCGAACAAGCTCGAAACCGAACGCTCCTCGCTGATGCGGCGGATCGCCTCCGCCATCAGCGGCGCGATGGTGAGCTGCCGGATGTTCTGCGCCACGCGCACCGCCTCGGTCGCGAGAATGCTGTCGGTGGTGACCATAGCCTCCATCGGCGATGCCGTCACGCGCGCCACCGCGCCGCCGGAGAAGACGCCGTGGGTCACATAGGCGGCGACCGACTTGGCGCCGCGCTCCATCAGCGCCTCGGCGGCGTTGCAGAGCGTGCCGGCGCTGTCGACGATGTCGTCGATGAGGATGCAGCGGCGGTGGTCGATGTCGCCGATGATGTTCATCACCTCCGAGACGCCGGCGCGCTCGCGGCGCTTGTCGATGATGGCGAGATCGGCATTGAGGAGGCGCGCCACGGCGCGGGCGCGCACGACGCCGCCGACATCGGGCGAGACGATGACGAGATCCTCGCCGTTGTAGCGGTTCTTGATGTCGGTGACGAAGACCGTCCCCGATTGGAGGTTGTCGGTGGGAATGTCGAAGAAGCCCTGGATCTGCCCGGCGTGGAGGTCGAGGGTGAGGACGCGATCGGCACCGGCCGCGGTGATCATGTTGGCGACGAGCTTGGCCGAGATCGGCGTGCGCCCGGCGGATTTGCGGTCCTGCCGCGCATAGCCGTAATAGGGGATGACCGCCGTCATGCGCCGGGCCGAGGCGCGCCGCAGCGCGTCCAAGGTCACCAGCAGCTCCATCAGATTGTCGTTGGCCGGATAGGAGGTCGATTGGATGATGAAGACGTCCTCGCCGCGCACGTTCTCGTGGATCTCGACGAAGACTTCCATGTCGGAGAACCGGCGCACGCTGGCGTTGGTCAGCGGCGTGGCGAGATAGGCCGAAATCGCCTCGGCGAGCGGCCGGTTGCTGTTACAGGTGAGGATTTTCATGCGAAAGCATCGCCGGTCTCTGGGTCGGGCCGCCCTCTAGCTTCGGAGCACGCCCCTTGCCGAGCGGCCGGGACTGTAACAAAGCCGCCCCGCTCCTGTAAACGACCTTTCGCGCCGCCCGTCAGGAGGCGCCGATGCCGGCCGCTTTCGCCTTCTCGATGAGCGCCGCAACGCCCGGCGCCGCGGCATTGGCGACGGCGAAGGCGACCTCGCCCCAGGGGCCGTCGAGGCTGCCGGCGGGAACCCGGTTCTGCTGGTCGATGTGGCCGATCTCGCCGCCATCCGGACGCTTCAGGATCCAGCTCACCTTGACCTGCTGCTGGCCGCCCTCGGGCGGCGACAGCTCGACCTTGCCGACGAGGATGAAGCTCTTCTTGGCCGTCTCCGTCTCGGCCAGCGCCACATGCGCGCGATTGAGGGCATAGCTCATGGCGCGGCTCAGGGTCGAGCCGCCGTCGCCGGGCGCGCCGGTCACCGGTCCCATGGCGAGGAGCGGCTCCGTCACCGCCACCGCGGGCGTCGGCGGTGCCACCACCAGCCGGACGATCGACGGCACCGCCCGCTGCGCCAGATCGTGCGCCACCGCCGCGTCGCCGTGCTGCCAGCCGGCCGCCGGCTCCTCGGCGACGATGCTGCCCTGGCCCAGCACCTTGCCGCTGGCGGCGCGCAGCTGCCAGGCGAGGAAGACGGCGGCGTTGCTGCCGGAGCGCGGCTCGCTCGCGGCGCGCGTCAACAGGTGATCGCTCGCGCGGTTGCCAGTGCCATGGGTGCTGGCGGGGATGTCGGCATCGCAGAGCGCCGC
>DASQSR010000194.1:0-10965 GCA_035642295.1 Allostellaceae bacterium
GTTGGCCGTCGTCCCCGTCGCCCGCGTCTCGCCGTTGACGCGCACCTCGACGTTGAGCGCCTGCGGATCGCCGAGTTCGTCGGGCGTGACGATCCACGGACCCAGCACATTGGAGCCGTCAAAACTCTTGCCCTTGGCCGGGCCGAGCCGACCGGCCATCTCCAGGATCTGCCGGTCGCGGGCGGAGAAATCGTTGAAGATGGTGTAGCCGAAGACGTGGTCAGCGGCGTCCTTCTCGGCGATGTTCCTGCCGCCGCGCCCCAGCACCACGGCCATCTCGAGCTCGTAGTCGAGATAGCTCGAATAGCGCGGCCGCTGCACCTCCGCATCCGGCCCCGAGATGCTGAAGCGGTTGGTGATGTAGAAGATCGGCAGCCGGCGATAGATTTCGGGCACGGGGAAATCGAGCTGGTCGCTGGATGGCTCGGGCCTCCCTTCCAGCCGCGCGCGCAGCTTGGCGCCGCCCTTGGGCGCATCGCGCATGTGCTGGGGATGGTTGTTGAAGTCGCGGAACTGCGGCGGCACCGGGATCGGCGCGAGCAGCCGCGTCCTGGCGAGCTCGACGACCTGGCCCGGCTGCGCCTGCCGGCGCTGCGCCGTCTCCAGGCCGCGCCAGCCCGCGGCGATCAGCGCCAGCATGTCGGCGAAGTCGTCGCCGAGGCTGACGATCCCCCGGCCGTCCCGGGTGATCACGCCCGGGATCTGCCGACCGTTGGCGCCGGCATAGGTACAGAGCTTCATCACCGTCCTCCCTGGTTCGCCATCCTCAGAGATCGAGCACGAGCTTCGGCGTCTTCGCGCCCGAGCAGCAGATCATCATCGTGCGGTTGCTGGCCCGTTCCTGCGGCGTCAGCACGGAATCGCGGTGCTCGGGCTCGCCCTCGAGCACGGCCGTCTCGCAGGTGCCGCAGACCCCTTCGAGACAGGAGCAATTGACGGCGATGCCGGCGTCCTGGAGCGTCTCGAGGATCGTCGCGCCCGGCGCGATGGTGAAGCAGCGTCCCGACCGCGCCAGCACCACCTCGAAGCCGCCGCTCGCAGCGACGGGGGCTTTCGGCGCGAAGTATTCGAGATGGACGCGCTCGGGCGGAAGCGCGGCCGTCTCCCGCTCGAAAGCGGCGAGCATCGGCAGCGGCCCGCAGCAATAGAGATGCGCGCCGGGTCTGGCGCGGCGGATCACCGCCGGCAAGTCGAGCGGCGCGCCGCCGTGCTCCTCGTCGAAATGGAGCCGCAGATTGGGCGAATCCTCGCCCAGGAGCGCCACGATCTCGGCGAGGAACGCCGCCCGCCGGCGCGCGCGCGCGGCATAGACCAGCGCGAAGGACCGCCCCAGCGCGGCGAGGCGCTGCGTCATGCACCAGATCGGCGTGATGCCGATGCCGCCGGCGATCAGCAGCGTATGGCCGGCGTCCTCCTTGAGCGGGAAATTGTTGCGCGGCGCGAGGATGACCAGCTCCGCGCCCGGGCGCAGCGCGTCGTGAATGAAGCACGATCCGCCGCGGCTGCCTGCGTCCTTCTGGACGCCGACGACATAGCGGTGGGTCTCGCCTTCCGGGTTCGCAATCGAATAGCTACGCTCGATGCCGTTGGGGAGGCGCAGCTCGATATGCGCTCCCGCGGTGAAGGGCGGCAGGGGCGCGCCGTCGAGCGGCCGCAGGTCGAGCGACACCACGCCGTCGGCCTCGTAGGTGATCGCCTTGACCCTGACCTTCCGTGTATCGCGATCGAAAGGCATCACACACGGCGCGTCGGCAGGGCATCAGGACGCGGCGCCACGGACTTCCTCCTCGCTCGGCAGCGTGCCGTTGGCGAGATAGCGCTCGTAGAGCGGCCGGAGCTTTGCCGGCATCGGATAGGCCTCGCGCAGCGGATGGCCGCGCTCCAGCAGCTTCCGGCAGAAGACTTCTTCAGCGAGGATGGCCGTGCCCTTGGCCGCGACCTCTTCCACCATCGCGTCGGGGATGACCATCACCGCGTCGCCATCGGCGAGAATCCAGTCGCCGGGCAGCACCAGCGCGCCGCCGCACTGGATCGGCCCGTCCGCCTCCCAGGCGATCGCCGGCGTCGGCGAGCCCGCGGGAAAGAGGCCGGCGGCGAAGACCGGCAATCCGACCTCCGCCATGCCGGCACAGTCGCGCATCGTCCCGTCGGTCACCACCGCCGCCGCGCCGTTGTGGTGGGCGCGGATGGCCACCATGTCGCCGAAGACGCCGCCGCACGCGCCCATCAGCGCGTCGAAGACCAGCACCTCTCCCGCTCGCACCTCGTCGATCACCCGGCCGCGCAAATTGCCGCGCGGCGGCTTGACGTCGCTCCGCCCGGGCAGGAAGCGCAAGGTGCGCGCCGGGCCCGAGACGGAGCCGGCCATCGGCAGCAGCGCGCGCACGCCGCGCATCACCAGGCGGTCCGACCCGTGCGGCCGCAGCACGTCCGCGGCGACGCTGGTCGGTATCGCGGACAGCGTCTTGCGCAGCGTCGCAACCGTCTCCGGCGAGCGCGATTGGCTCATCGTTCCCTCTCAGCGCGGGTGAGTCCGCTGCAAGCGGCGGGCGGACTGCTTGAGGATCATCGGCTTCGCGGCGGCGAAGAACTCGGCGACATGCGGCATGCCCATATGCGCCTGGAACGCCGCCTCGTCGTCATAGACCTCGTAAAGGACGATGCAGGAGCGGTTGTCGGCCGGGCTCATCACGTCGAACTGCCGGCAGCCCGGCTCGAGCGCCACCGACTGCTCGGCGTTGCGCGCGATCAGCGGGTGGAAGCGTTCGTAATCCCTGGCGTTGATTTCAAACTCGACGATCAGGACAAAGGCACTCATCGGCTCGCCTGCAAAAGAGGGGTGCGCGCGCTCAGGGACGCGTCTGGGAAATAATGAAGTCCATCTCGATCTGCGCGCCGCGGGTCAGGTGGCTGACCCCGACGCAGGTCCGTGCCGGCAGCGCGCGGTCGGGGAAATGGCCGGCATAGGCGACGTTCATCCGATCGTAGAGCCGCGGAAACTCCAGCAGATGGACCCGCACCGCGACGACGTGGCGGCGGTCGAGGTCGATGGCGGCCAGAATCTTGTCGAGGTTCTGGAAAATGCGCCGCGTCTGCGCCTCGACGCCTTCGGGGAGCGCCGCCTTCTCGTTGTCGAGATCGATCGGGCCGACGCCCGAGAGGAAGCCGAGCCCGTTCACCAGCACGAGATCGCTGGCGTATTTCGCGCGCGAGGAACCGGTGCGCCCGGCGATGAAGGTCATCGTCTCTCTCTCTCTCTCTCTACTCCGCGGCCGCGTGGCGATCGCTCACCAGATTGTCGGCGAGCAGCTTGCGGACGCGCTCGGCCGTCACCCTCTCGCGCTCGAGCGGCGGCAGGGTATCGCTCTCCACCACGAGCTCCGCCGCGCGCCGGCCGAAGGCGGCGAGCGATTGCATGTCGGTGATGTTGGACTGGCTCGGCAGCTTGAAGACGAGCTCGTGGTTGTAGGTCCGGACCGGGCCCGTCTCGTAGAGGCGCGGCAGCTCCGGCGTCTCGCCGATGCGCACCGCCTCGATGGCGCGGCCGAGCATGCGGCGGAACATGACGACGCCGCGGTCGGTCGTGCCGAGATGCTCGTTGCGATGGTTGGTGACCGGCCCCTGGCTCACCAGCGCGTCGTAGTCGCCGGGCTCGCGCTGCCGGTCCTCATAGGGCCGGTCGGCGGTCTGGCCGATGAAGCTCATCCGGTCGACGCCGAGCTCCGAGGGATCGACTTTCAGCAACGATCGCGTGCGCGGATTGACGTGGATGAGCCCGGTATAGAAGGAGTTGTGGTCGTCGACCGGCACCGCCCAGCGCGTCAGGTAGCACGCGATGTGGAAGCACTCGTCCTTGGCGGCGTTGTTGCCCGAGGCGAATTGCGCGACGTTGGGCATCATGATGTCGCTCGCCCGGATGAAGACGTTGTCGCCGACCAGCCGCGTCGCCATCGACAGGAAGCCCAGCGGCGTCGGCACGAAGTCGAGCGCCGGCAGCGTATTGAAGGCCGCGGAGAATTGCTGGCCGCTGACGATGGCGTGGAGATAGGCGTTGTGGATGGGATCGCAGGCGTTGTCGACGATCTGCACCCAGTTGCACGGCAGCCGCATCTTGATCGGATAGAGCTCGCCGCCCTCCGGGTGCGAGAAGGTGTCGTATTCGGGGAAGACCGGCATCTGCTCGGGCGGTCCCATATAGGCGAAGATGAGCCCGTGGGCCTCGCGCACGGGATAGGCGCCCTGGCAGAAGTTCTTGGGGATGCGGCTGGTCTCGGGCTCGGCGCCGACACCGAGGACCGTGCCGTCGACGTCGAACTTCCAGCCGTGATAGCAGCACATGATCCCGTGCTGCTGCGGAATGCCGAACTCGAGCGAAGCGCCGCGGTGGATGCACTGCTTGTGCAGCAGCCCGATCGCGCCGCTGCCGTCGCGGAAGATCACGAGATCCTCGCCGAGGATGCGGATCGCCTGCGGCAGGTCGGTGAGCTCGCGGGTCAGCATGATCGGATGCCAATAGCGGCGGAGATATTCTCCCCCCGGCGTGCCCGGGCCGACCTCGGTCAGCGGGTTCGGCGCGGTCGGCGCCGGGCGATTGTAGTAGCCGCCAAAGGGGCGGCTGCGTTGGCCGCGGGCCTGGTCACCCCGCGTCTGCTCGCTGTCGTGCTGCACGCTCATGGGTTCTCTCCTCGCCGTCACCGGCCGATCATGGGGTCGCGCCCGGCATCATCATCCCGTCAGTTCCGGTCCCCGTCTAGGCGCCGCGTAGCGCGCCTCCGCCAGCGGCGCCCCCTGCGCCTCGGCGCCGATCGACTCCAGCGGCTTCAGCCGTGTCTCCACCCGCGCCAGCGCGGTCGCCAGCGCCATGGCGAGGAACATGGCGGCGGCGGCCACCGCCACGCCCAGCACGCCGTGGGGCTGATAGAGCGCCAGCACGAGATAGGGGCTGAGGATGGTGGTGAGGCGACCCGCGAGCTGCGCGACGCCGTTGCCGCGCATGCGGAACTCGGTGGGGAAGAGCTCCGGCGTGTAGCTGCCGACGCCCAGCACCAAGAGGCCGAGGACGAAGGTGTTGAGCAGCAGCCCGTTGGCGATGATGAAGCCCATCCGGGTCTCGAACGGGAAGGCGAGGGCGAGCAGCGCGGCGCAGACGCCGCCCCAGATGATGCCGTTGCGCCGTCCGATCCGGTCGGCGAGCCAGATGCCGAGGAGCGGGCCGAGCGGCGCGCCGAACTGAATGATCGTGTTCATGCGCAGCGCGTCGCTGACGCCGAAGCCTTCCTTCACGAAGAAGGTCGGCAACCAGGTGATGAAGCCATAGGTGCCGAAGCCGATGACGATGTTGACCAGCATCGCCAGCAAGGTGCGCTTCACCACCGGCCGGGAGAACAGCACTCCGATTGAAATGGCGGTGGAAGCGGGCGGCGCGCTGGCCGCCGGCGGCGGCAGGGTGTGAGCGCGCGCGACCTCCGCCTCGATCGCCCGCAGCACGCTCTCCGCCTGCTCCGAGCGGCCGGCCGCTTCGAGCCAGCGCGGCGATTCCGGCAGGTCCTTGCGCAGATACCAGGCGATCACCGCGCCGACGCCGGCGATGACGAAGAGCCAGCGCCAGCCGAAGCTCGGGATGATGAGGAAGCTCAGAAGCGCCGAGACCAGCGCCGCCGACAAGGAGAAGAAGGCGACGACCGATACGGCGCGGCCGCGATAATGGGGCGGCATGAACTCGGTGATGAGCGAATAGCCGACGACGAACTCCGCGCCGAGGCCGAGGCCCATGACGAAGCGGATGGCGATGAGCCACGGCATCGACGGCGCCAGCGCCGCGGCGAAGGAAGCGAGGCCGAAGACCAGCAGGTTGAACTGGTAGGAGAAGCGGCGCCCGAGACGGTCGCCGACGACGCCGGCGATGAACACGCCGCAGGAAATGCCGATGAAGGTCGCGGAGATGAAATGGGCATTGAGCTCGAGGGTGGACCAGCCGCTGTGCAGGAGCGCGCTGAGGACGGTGCCGCCGAGCGAGGTGTCGAAGCTGTCGAAGAAGACGCCGAGGCTGACCAGGGCGAGGAGGCGGCGATGGAAAGACGCGAGCGGCAGGCGGTCGAGGCGCGCTGCGGCGTAAACGTGAGGCACTTCGCTCCCTCCCGGCTTCATCCGCTCTCTGGCCTTGCCGGCGAGGGCGGATCGCCTTTCACGTATGGCAACAATCGGCGTCTCGAAATGTCGCTAACTCAGACTAAGACGGAAAAAAATCGATAGTCAATGCCGAACTGACTGCTGCGGCATGTTATCGCGTCGCATCGGCCTTCGTGGCCGCTTCGCCCCTGTCCGCTGGGCGGTCGCGATGCCAGCGCCGAGGCATGCGCCTGTCCCCGGGCCGGAAGCGGACACCCCGGCCTATGGAAAATAAATCGATATTTTTTGACAAGAGCCTGTTCTGCCGATAGAAGAGAGCTTGGGCGCCGCGCGACCGAGTTGCCGGCGCCGGGGAGCATCGGGACGGAAACGGCCTCAGTCATGCCGCCAGGCGAACAGGAACACGGCTTGCCGCTGAAGCGGGCGACCTTGGCTTCGAGCATCTATGAGAAGCTGCGCGAGGAGATCGTGAAGGCCGATCTCCTGCCCGGCGAGAAGCTGCGGATCGAGACGCTGCGCCAGCGCTTCGGCGTCGGCGGCAGCCCGGTGCGGGAAGCCTTGAACCGGCTGTCAGCCGAGGGTCTGGTGGCGCAGCAGGACCAGAAAGGCTTCCGGGTTGCCAGCGTCAGCCGCGACGAGCTGAACGAGCTGGTGCGCACGCGCTGCTGGGTGAACGAGATCGTGGTGCGCGAGGCGATCCTCCGCGGCGACACCGCCTGGGAGGAGGCGATCGTCCTCGCCTTCCATCGCCTGTCGCGCGCGCAGCCGCGCCTGCCGGACAGCACGCATCTCGTCGATCCCGTCTGGGACCAGCTGCATCGCGCCTTCCACAGCGCGCTCATCGCCGCCTGCGGCTCGCGCTGGATGGTCAACTTCGCCGAGATGCTGTTCGACTGCGCCGAGCGCTATCGCCACCTGTCGATGGCGCGCCGTCAGGTGCCGCGCGACGTGCTGGGCGAGCATCGCGCGATCATGGAAGCGGTGATCAACCGGCAGACCGAGACGGCGATCACGCTGCTCAACGACCACATCCATCGCACCACGGAATCGCTGGAGCTGTCGAAGCTCGCCGAAGGGGCGCCGCAGCGCCTCAGCCGCGGCGCCGCGGTCGAGGCGAAGGGACCGCAGGCCGGCTGACGACCCGCCGCGCCGCTGCCGAGCGGCGCCTCAACGCGTTTTAACGTGAGGGACCAGGGGCGCAGAGCTAACGTTGCTTGCGTTGCCGTGGCCGTGCGATAGAGTTACGGGAAACAGCCTCAGCGGCAAGCTGAGCGAACAGAGAACAGAACCTGGGAGGGAGGGCACCATGAACGCTGCGTCGTCACGCGCGCACGCGCTGACGCCTGCCGGCCGCAAGGCGATGATCGCCGGCTGCGTCGGCTTTGCCGTCGATTTCTTCGACATCTATCTGCCGGTCCTGGCGCTGGCGCCGGTGACCAAGATGTTCCAGCCGCCGGGGCTGAGCCCGACGGCGACGACGACGATCTATTTCTTCGTCTTCGCCGCCACCTTGCTCGGCCGTCCCTGCGGCGCGGTGATCTTCGGTCATTGGGCCGACCGGATCGGCCGGCGGCGCACGACGATCATCAGCATCATCGGTTTCGGCACGCTCACCTTCCTCATCGCCTGTCTGCCCGGCTACGCGACGATCGGCGCGGCGTCGCTGGCGCTGCTCATTCTGTTCCGCTTCGTCGGCGGCGTCTTCATGGGCGGCGAATACACCTCGAACAACACGCTGGCACTCGAGATGGCGCCGAAGGAGCGGCGCGGCTTCGTCGGCGGCGTGCTGCAAGGGGCCTATCCCATCGGCTTCTTCCTGGTGTCGATGGTGACCAGCATCCTGCTGAGCGCGACCACGCCGGAGCAGTATGTCCTCTGGGGCTGGCGCATCGCCTTCGTGTTCGGCGCGATCCTCGCCTTCCTGTTCCTCATCTACTACATCAAGGTGCCGGAATCGTCGCTGTGGCTCGAAAGCGAGAAGAGCAGCGCGCCGCTGAAGGACGTGGTGTCGGGGCAGCATCTCAGGAGCCTCGTCCAGATCTTCGTGATGATGCTCGGCTTCTGGTTCGGGGCGCAGTCGGTGATCGGCGTGATGCCGGGCATGCTGATCCAGCAGCTGCACGTGCCGAGCAAGCTGATGACCAACGGGCTGCTGATCACCAGCTTCATCCAGTTCTTCGGCTTCGTCGGCTTCGGCATGCTGGGTCAGGCGATCGGACGGCGGCGCGCCTTCGTGCTGAGCGGCATCCTCACGCTGATCGCCGGCTGCGGGCTCTACGCGGCCAGCGTGGCGAACGCGCTGTCGGGCGGCAGCGTGCTGACGACGACGGTCATCGGCTGCCTCTGCTATCTGCTGGTGCTGTCGCCCTGGGGCATCGTCACCACCTATATCTGTGAGCGCTTCCCGACGGCGCTGCGCGCCTCGGGCTACGGCATCGGCTACAGCCTCGCGGTGGTCATTCCGGCGTTCAGCGGCGCCTATCTCCTGGTGCTGCAGGGGTTCATGCCGTATCCCCTGACGCCGGTGGTGCTGCTCGCGCTCTCCGGCATCCTCATCGTCGTCGGCGCGCTGCTGGGGCCGGAGACGCGCCATGTCGAGCTGCACGCAATCGATCTCAGCCCGCCGTTCCGCGCGACGCCGCAAGTGGCGGGGGAGTGAGGCGGCTGCCCTCTAAGGCGCCGCGGGGTCGATCTTTTCGAGGCGGATGACGACGCGGCGATTGAGCGCCTGGTTTTGCGGGAGGGGATTGCCGGCGGTGTCGCGGTCGGGCGCCTTGGGCTCGGTGTCGGCATAGCCGACGGCACGCAGCCGCTGCGGCGCGATGCCCTCGTCGAGCAGGAAATGGACGACGGCCGCGGCGCGCGCGGTCGAGAGCTCCCAGTTCGACGGGAACATCGAGGTGTCGATCGGCTCGTCGTCGGTATGGCCTTCGACCCTGATGCCATAGCCTTCGGCGACGGCCGCCTGAAGCCGCGGCAGCATGCCGTGCAAAATCGACTTTCCAGCGGGCGTGAGCGCGGCGGACCCGCTGTCGAAGAACGCCGCGCTGCCGATGTCGAGCTTGGCGATGGGGTCGCCCTTGGCCGGTTCGGCAGGAGCGGAAGCGGGCTTCGCGCTGTCGGCGAGCGCCGGCGGCGGAATGACCGCGAGCGGCGTGCGCGCGCTGTCATCCGCCGTGCGCGGCAAGGCCGGAGCGGCGGCGACGTCCTTGACCTCGGCAGGCTTGGCCGCGGTGCTGGCGATCGGGCGCGGCGGCGCGGGCAGCGGGTCATCCGAGAGCGGGCCCCAGACGATGGAGCGAGGCACGGGCACCGGCGCCGGCCGCGGCGGGGAGGGCGCTGGCGGCGCCGTCACCTCCCGTGTTGCCAGCGTCTGAACTTTGGGCGGAAGCGCCTTCTCCGCGGCCGAGCCGACGACGAAGATCACGAAAAAGCACAGCAGCAGCGTGATCGTGTCGGCATAGGTCATCAGCCAGTCATCGGCGTGGCCGACCGGCTTCTGGGCGCTGGGCGGCGGGCGGATCACGAGCCGATCGCCCGGAGGCGCGGCCGCGCGGCGGGCGCCGGGCGCTTTTCGAAGCAGTCGAAATAGTCGCGCAGGTCAGGCCTCAAGAAACTGTTCAGCCGGTCCTGAATCTCGATCGGCGGCTTGCGCGCGGCCAGCAGCGTGATCCCTTCGCCGATGAAGTAATGGCGGAAGCGCTGCCGCTCCAGTTCCTGCTGCAGCCTCGCCGCGGCCGGCATGTAGACCATCCGCGCCGACAGCACGCCGTAGAGCGTCGAGAGAAAGGCGACGGCGAGGCTGGGGGCGACGCCGGAGATGCCGTCGCCGAGATTGCCGAGCAAGGTCACCATGCCGATCAGCGTCCCGACCATGCCGAAGGCGGGCGCGTGGCTGGTCATGGCGTGGAGGATGTCGACGACCTTGCTGTCGCGCTCGAAGGCGGCGTCGGCGGCGGTCTCCAGCATGCGGCGCACTTCCTCGGGCGGATAGTCGCTGAGCGCCATGTTGAGGCCGTATTTGGCGAAGCTGTCGGCGATCGCCTCGGCATCGATGCCGGAGCCGGGCTGGCGGCCGCGCTCCTTGATGAGGCGCGCCCAGCGGAGGATGTTCGCCATGTCGGCGCGCAGATCCTCGTGCGTCGCCTCGGGATCCCTGAACATCCGGACGACCGCGGCGAGCGCCTTGTGGACATCGTCGGCGGCGAAGCTCATGAAGGCGACCGCGATCACGCCGCCGACGACGATGGCGAGCCCGCCGAGGCTGAAGAGGATGAGAAAGCCGTGGACGCCGAAGGCCATGGGCCCGAGCACGAGCAGCAGGCCGAAGGCGGCGCCGAGGACCGGCGCGCGGGCGGGGGAGGACGGGCGGGCGTGGGGAGGATTCCGCATTTGGGCGTTGGCGCGCATGGCGACTTGAGATCCCTGTGACGTGGCCGGTCCAGCAAAGCAACCGGCGTGCCACCGGGCGGTTTTGTAACCCTCTGAGAGATATGCCTTTTTCGGGCGAGGGTGCATGCACCGGCAGGCGCGCCGTGCCGGGGCGGAAGATTTGACCCGGCAAAGCCGGCCCCCGTCGGCTCGCCTCGCCGCGTCGGCCCCGGAAGGGCGCGGGAGCCGTGCGATAGGGAAAGAGCCGTGTGATTGGGAAAGACGCCGGCCCCCCGACCGGTGAAACTCTCCCGCCAACGGACGCAGGGAGCCGACACCATGAGCACGATCACCACCAAGGACGGCGTCGAGATCTTCTACAAGGATTGGGGTCAGGGCCGGCCCATCGTCTTCCACCACGGTTGGCCGCTCAGCGCGGATGATTGGGACAGCCAGATGCTGTTC
>DASQSR010000195.1:0-6971 GCA_035642295.1 Allostellaceae bacterium
CCTCGGGCTGCCGGCGCTCAGGCTCTACACCAACGCCAAGATGAGCGAGGCGCTGCGCTTCTATCCGGCGCTGGGCTTCCGTCAGGTGGCGGAGCGCCGCGAGGACGGCTTCGACCGCGTCTATTTCGAAAAGCGGCTTTAGCGCCTTCCCGGCTCGTCCGCGGGCGGGAGCGGCACCACGCATTGTTCCGCGGCGGGCGAAGCTTCCCGGCAGGGGACGTACCGATAGATGAGCGGTGGCGCGGGTTCGGCGCAGCCCCAAATCAGGGCGGTGAGCACTACCGCCGCGGCGAAGCCTAGCCTCATCGCGTTTCCCTCGATTCCGAGGATGCCGCCCTGATTATAGACCGGAACCCCCGGTCGCCCGCCAGGCGCAGAGAAAGTTGTGCACTGCGGCAGACGCCGGAACTTCGCCCCCGATGGAGCTGCGACAGAAATTCCCGTTGCACCCCGATGACAGGCGCGCGACCATCTTTTCTTGAAGAGGCGTCGCCAGCGCGCGTGGCGGTCTCTCGCACGCCCGGGACGCCCGTTTCAGACGGGAAGGAGGCGTGCATGAACGACAGACCCGCTGGACCGCGCTGTGCTGCACTGGTCGGGCCTTATCTTTCCGGCAAGACGACGCTGCTCGAGGCGCTGCTTTTCGCCAGCGGGACAACCCACCGGCGCGGCACCGTCAAGGACGGGAATACCGTCGGCGATTCCAGCGCCGAGGCGCGGGCCCGGCAGATGACGACCGAGCTCAACGTCGCCGCCGCCACTTTTCTCGACGATCCCTGGACGATCCTCGACTGCCCGGGCTCGGTCGAACTCGCCTGGGAGGCGCGAACCGCGCTCGCGGCCGCCGATGTCGCGGTCGTGGTATGCGAGCCGGAAACAGAGCGGGCCCTGACCTTGAGCCCGCTCTTTAAATTTCTGGACGACCACGCCATTCCGCACATGGTGTTCATCAACAAGATGGACAATGCGAGCGCCCGCGTCAGCGAGGTGCTGGCGGCGCTGCAATCGGTGTCGCAGCGGCCGCTGGTGCTGCGCCAGGTGCCGCTGCCGGATCCCGAGGGCAAGGCCATCGGCTATGTCGACCTCGTCAGCGAGCGCGCCTATCGCTACAAGCCCGGCCAGGCCTCCGACCTGATCAAGCTGCCCGACGACCTGCTCGAGGAGGAGAAGGTCACGCGCGCCGGCCTCGTCGAGAAGCTCGCCGATTTCGACGACAAGCTGCTGGAGCAGCTGCTCGAGGATTTGCAGCCCTCGAAGGACGAGATCTATCGCCACCTGGCGCAGAATCTGAGCGCCGACCGCATCGTGCCGGTCTTCCTCGGTTCGGCGCTGTTCGATCACGGCGTGCGCCGGCTGTGGAAGGCGCTGCGCCACGAGGCCCCGGCGGCGGCGGAGACCGCGGCACGACTCGGCCTTGCCGCGCCCGATAAGGAGACGGTGACGCAGGTGATCAAGACCTATCACGCGCCGCATTCCGGCAAGCTGTCGCTGGTGCGGGTGTGGAGCGGCACGGTGAATGACGGCATGACGCTCGGCGGCGCCCGCGTCGCCGGCATCTTGCGCCTCCTCGGCGCGCATCAGGAGAAGCTCGCCGCGGCGCAGGCGGGCGAGGTCGTGGCGCTGGCTCGGATGGACGGGGTCGCCACCGGCGCGGTGCTGTCGACGGGGCCGGCGCCGGCGTTGGCGAGACTGGTGCCGCCGAAGCCGGTTTATGGCCTGGCGCTTGCCGCCGAGAAGCGGAGCGATGACGTCAAGCTCACCGCAGCACTTGCCAGGCTGATCGAGGAGGATCCGTCCTTGCAGCTCGAGCAGAACGCCGAGCTGCAGGAAATGGTGCTGTGGGGGCAGGGCGACATCCATCTGCAGATCGCCATCGACCGGCTGCGCCAGAAATACAGCCTGCCGGTGACTGCGCACCGTCCGCAAGTGCCCTACAAGGAGACGATCCGCAAGGGCACGGCGCAGCATGCGCGCTTCAAGCGGCAATCGGGCGGCCACGGCCAGTTCGCCGACATCCAGATCGAGGTGAAGCCGCTGCCGCGCGCCACCGGCCATGTCTTCACCGACGCCGTGGTCGGCGGTGCCATTCCGCGCAACTACATCCCGTCGGTCGAAGAAGGCGTGCGGGAGTATCTGCGCCACGGTCCCTTGGGCTTTCCGGTGGTCGACGTGGCGGTCACCTTGATCACCGGGCAGTTCCACAGCGTCGACAGCTCGGATCAGGCGTTCAAGACCTGCGCCCGCATGGCGATGAGCGAGGCGATGCCGAAATGCGAGCCGGTGCTGCTCGAGCCCATCCACCAGGTCGACGTCGCCGTGCCCAATGCCTTCACTTCGCGGGTGCAGCGCGTCATCTCCGGCCGGCGCGGCCAGATCCTGGGCTACGACGCGCGGCCCGGCTGGGACGGCTGGGACGTGGTGACGGCGCTGCTGCCGCAGGCCGAGCTGCACGACCTCATCGTCGAGCTGCGCTCGGTCACCTTGGGCGTCGGCACCTATGCCGAGCGCTTCGACCATCTGCAGGAGCTGACGGGCAAGCTGGCCGAGCGCGTCATGGCCGGCCGCGGCGAGCAGGCGGCGCAGTAACCTTTCCCTCGGCGCCGGCGAACCTCAGGGCATGGGTCCCGTGATCGCGGGGGCGTGATTTGCCGCCGCGGGGGGCGGTCGTTATCTCGGCCCCAAGGGGCGCAGGCGACGAGACGAGGAGAAGGGTAAATGCTGATCAAGCAGAAGCGCGGCTGGGAGCTGCCGGAAAGCGCTGCGACGCCGGAAGCGGTGTTCCGCGACCGCCGGCGCCTCCTTCAGGCGATGGGCATGGGCGCGATGCTGGCCACGGCGCCCGGCGGCGCGGCGCTCGCTGCGGTGCCGGCCGACCCCTCGGCCGGCCTCTATCCCGCCAAGCGCAACAACCGCTACACCCTCGACCGGCCGATCACCGACGAGAAGCTCGCCACCACTTACAACAACTTCTACGAATTCGGCTCGCAGAAGACCATCGCCGGCGAGGCGCAGGCGCTGCCGATCCGGCCCTGGACGGTGACGCTCGACGGCATGGTCGAGAAGCCGCTGCAAATCGGCATCGATGATCTCCTGAAGCGCGTTTCGCTCGAGGAGCGGCTTTATCGCCATCGCTGCGTCGAGGCGTGGTCGATGGCGGTGCCGTGGACCGGTTTTGCCATGAAGACGCTGGTCGATATGGCGCGGCCGCTGTCCTCGGCCACTTATGTCGCCATGCAGACTTTCGAGGACCCGAGCGTCGCGCCCGGCCAGAAGCAGTTCTGGTATCCCTGGCCCTATACCGAGGGCGTCACCATGGCGGAAGCCAACAACGAGCTTGCCTTCCTGGTGACGGGCATGTACGGCAAGCCGGTGCCGCGTCAGGACGGCGCGCCGCTCCGGCTCGTGCTGCCGTGGAAATACGGCTTCAAGTCGATCAAGTCGATCGTCAAGTTGACCTTCACCGATCGGCGGCCGGCCACCTTCTGGAACAAGCTGCAGCCAGACGAATACGGCTTCTGGGCCAACGTCAATCCCGACGTGCCGCATCCGCGCTGGAGCCAGGCGACCGAGCGCGAACTCGGCAAAGACCAGCGCGTGCCGACGCTGATCTACAATGGCTACGGCGAATACGTCGCGGCGATGTACAAGGACATCAAGGGCGAGGAGCTCTTCCGCTAGGAGCCCTATCCTCAGATGACGTGGAAGATATAGAGCAGGACGATCACCGGGATCGGGATCCCGAGCGCCCAAAGCAGCACAGCGCGCATGCGCCACCTCCTTCCCTGGAGGGACAACAGCCCCGCCGCCTGGTCCACTCCCTCGCCCGGAAGGGTGCAACCAGGGCGCGACGTCGTGACATTGTTGCGAACTCGTGCGTCCTGTCCTTTGCCGACAGAGCGCCGAGGAGTAGAATGCAGGCGCCTTCACCTTTTGGAGAAGCAATGATGCGTCCTCGTATCGGGCTCGGCGTCGTCGCTCTGGCCCTGTTGCTTGCTGCCTGCGGGAGCACCACGGGCGACCGCGCCGTGAGCGGTGCGGGCATCGGCGCGGCCGCTGGTGCGGTGGGCGGGGCCTTGGTCGGCATGCCGCTGGCCGGTGCCGCGATCGGCGCCGCCGCTGGCGGCACCATCGGCGCCGTGACGCAGCCCTCGCAGGTCGATCTCGGCAAGCCGGTCTGGAAGTAGCCGTCGCGGCTCCCGGTATCGGGACGTCGGGCCGGGCCGGGCGGGGGTGTGCCGCACCGCCGCCGGGTAGCGGATCAGGGGGTGCCTCCCCCTATTGAGGGGATGCGCAATCCCTCCGTAGAGCGTTAGCGTGCCGTCCCCTAAGTTCGCAGCCGCCGGTGCTGCACCGGCGCGGGAGGGAGGTTTGGCGGCTGATGCGGTCGATGTGAGGGTGAGCGAAGGCGAGCAGCTGCGCCTGCTTTTCGCGGCGATCACCGACTACGCGATCTTCACGCTCGACCGCGAAGGCCGCGTCTCCAGCTGGAATCCCGGCGCGGAGCGGATCAAGGGCTATACCGCCGCCGAGGTGATGGGGCGGCACTACGCGATGTTCTTCATGCCGGAGGACCGCGCCGCCGGGAACCCGCAGCGCGCGCTCGAGACGGCGCGCCGCACCGGCCATTTCGAATCGGAAGGCTGGCGCGTGCGCAAGGACGGCCGCCGCTTCTGGGCGCTCGCCGTCCTCACGGCCATTCGCGACGCGGAGGGCGAAGTCGTGGGCTTCGCCAAGGTCACGCGCGACATGACCGAACGCCGGGCGGCGGAGGAGGCGCTGCGCCTCAGCGAGCAGCGCTTCCGCCTTCTCGTCGACGGCGTCGTCGATTACGCCATCATCATGCTCGATCCGAACGGCATCGTCAGCCAATGGAATGCCGGGGCGCAGCGGATCAAGGGCTATACCTCAGACGAGATCGTCGGCCAGCATTTCTCCGTTTTCTACCCCGAGGAAGACCGCGCACGCGACCGGCCGCAACACGCGCTGGCGACCGCCGCGACCGCCGGCAAGTACGAGGACGAGGGCCGGCGTGTGCGCAAGGACGGCACGCGCTTCTGGGCGAATGTCGTCATCGATCCCATTCGCGACGGCGGCGGCGCGATCATCGGCTTCGCCAAGGTGACACGCGACATCACCGTCCAGCGCGAGCAGCGGGAGGCGCTGGAGCGGACGCGCGCCGCGCTGGCGCAGTCGCAGAAGATGGAGGCGATCGGCCAGCTCACCGGCGGTGTCGCCCATGATTTCAACAACCTGCTCACGGTGGTCGTCAACAACCTCGACCTCATCCTGCAGGATCCCGGCGACGGCGAGCGCACCGAGCGGCTGGTGCAAAGCGCGCAGCGCGCCGCCGAGCGCGGCGCCAAGCTCACCCAGCAGCTCCTGGCCTTCGCCCGCCGCCAGCCGCTGCGGCCCGAGCTGCTCGATCTCAATTCGCTGATTGCCGGCTTCCAGGCGGTGCTGCGCCGCGCCTGCGGCGTCGCCGTCCATGTCGAGCTCGATCTTGCCGACGGCCTTCCCCCGGTGCGCATCGACGCAACGCAGTTCGAGGCGGCATTGCTGAATCTGCTCATCAACGCGCGCGATGCGATGCCGAAGGGCGGCAGGCTGCACATCGGCACGAGCAATATCGAAGTGAAGCCGGGCGATGCCGACGCCGGGGTCGGCATCGCGCCGGGCGGCTACACGGCCATCACCGTGCGCGACACCGGCACCGGCATGACGCCCGAGGTGGTGGCGCGTGCCTTCGAGCCGTTCTTCACCACCAAGGAGATCGGCCGCGGCAGCGGTCTCGGTCTCAGCCAGGTCTACGGCTTCGTGCGCCAGTCGGGCGGCCATGTGACGATCGACAGCACGCCCGGTGAGGGCACGACCGTCCGGCTCCTCCTGCCGACGCCGGTTGCGGCCGGCCAAGAGCAGTTGCAGCGCCGGGCCGGCACCGTGCTCGTCGTCGAGGACGATCCCGACGTGCTGCAATCGACGGTCGAGATGGTGCGCGGCCTCGGCTACGACGTGCTGACCGCCGGCGATGCGGTCGACGCTTTGTCGATGCTGAAGGGCAGCATCGCGATCGATGTGCTGTTCTCCGATATCGTCATGCCGCGCGGTATGAACGGGGTCGAACTGGCGCGCGAAGCGCGCAAGCTGCGGCCGGAGCTGCGCGTGGTGCTGTCCTCGGGATATGCCAACACGGTGCTGACCCGAGAGCACGGCCTCACCCCGGATTTCTCCTTCATCGGCAAGCCTTATCGCTGGCCCGATCTCGCCGAGAAGCTGCGCGCCGAGCGGGTGCATTAGCATTAGAGTCGCCAGTCGTTAGTTGTCAGTGGTCAGTTGGGCCCAGTCCCCCCGCGAAACCCGAGAACGGACGACCGAAAACTGATGACTGACGACCAGGTTAGCGGCGGTAGGGGTAGCAGCGCGCGCGGTTGAGATCGAGGCCGAAATGGTCGGCGAGCGCGCGGACCGCCTCGCCGTGGTCGGCAAAGGGATCGCCATTGTCGAAGCCGACGATGATCGGCCGGAAGCTGCGATCCTCCTTGCCGCCCGGCGGCAGCATGGCGGTGACCAGCGGCTTGCCTTCGTCGTCGCGCAAGGTGAGGAAGAGCGGCATGGTCCGCTGGACATGCGCCTTGAGGCCGATCTCCTGCTCGACGAAATGGCGCGAGGGCGGCGCGAAGCTCTGCTCCGCCTTGCTCTTCTCCTGACGAAAGAATTTCTCCACCGCGTGGTGCATGGCCTGGGATTCGTCCACCGCCTCGGCTTCGGTCTCGAGACGGAACCAGGTCATTCCGTTCGGAGCGTCACAAACGTAGCGCATGTTTCCTCCGCCGATTTTCGCCGCAGCCGCTTTTCCCTAAAACTGGGGCGCGATCCGCCCTGGACAAGCGTCGGGAGGGGAGAATGAGAGATTTCGATTTCAGCGGTCGGACCGCTCTCGTTGTCGGCGGCTCCAGCGGCATCGGCAACGGCAT